>JAAYTW010000085.1 GCA_012517955.1 Candidatus Zixiibacteriota bacterium
ACCGCGAGGGTCGCCCGAAGTGTCGCCAGTTGGCCGGTTATATCAGCCAGATTTTCCTCTGTTTCGCTGGAATAAATCGTGGCGATAGTATCACCTTCGCGGATAAAATCACCCGTATCGACCAGCGGGCTGAAAGTCAAACGCATCGAACCCTCGCGGGCGAACTGGGAGATATTGTATCCTCTGCTGGTGCCATTTTTATAGTTAATGATACTGGTGACCAACTGGCCGCTGCCGCCGCTGGTTAATATCCATTTCTGGGCGGGCTGGATTCGGCAATAAGCCCTGATTGAATAAGGAATTTTAATAGGAAGCAAAAATAAAATAAATATAAGTACTATCGATAAGACCGCGATGATTATAATTTTTTGACTTTTATTGGCCGCCTTTAATCCAAACATCATTACCTATCTTCACGCTATCCTTGATTTTGACACTTACCATTTATACACGTTTAATCAAAATATAACTCTCTTCTAATATCAACCAAATGTTTTTTTATTAGGTTTTCATGAACCTGAAAGACAAAAAAACACGACATTCCCGCATAACTACACCAGCGTTGATTACCAAGCAATATTTATGCCTCGTATCCACATTTCCTTACATAATTCAACACAACGCTAACCATAATCTAATCAAAAGGTTACAGTGGACACCAACGACATGTTCCGCCCATCTGTTCGGGCCAATCGACCATATTGTCGAACAACACGACCTGTAAGTCGAATTTAACAATTTTGATACAAATTTCGAGTATACTGTACTTTACCTTATGTAACAATAACAATACAATAATTTTTTCGGATATCCTCTTGATTCGGGGTAAGCGCCATTCTTTCTCCGCCATATAAAGCCGCGTTAAATCGAAAACGATAACAACCAGCCTATTGTCGTCTTAACGCACCGGTTGATATTAGATATTGAAAATGCCAATTATATTACCGACATGGTTATTTTCGTGATAATTCGACAGCGTCTTCTTCTTTCACCTTTTGATATTGACATCACAGCGCCGAAAACTATATTGAAGCAAGCCCGAGGAGTCGGGGAATTTTAAAACAATTGGCCTTCTGGAACGTAGTAAATTAATATGAATAAAGCGCCTTTTGTCATTGCTGTTGTCGTGATAGCGGCCGGCCTCGGAATAAGCCAGGTGAACCGTCCCGACCAGGATATTTCGGCGCTGACTATCGCGCGGTTTCGTTATGGTGGCGGCGCCGATTGGTATTGGGGAAGGTCGGCGTTGCCTAATCTCCACAAGTATTTAAATGAAAACACCAGTATCAAAGCGGTTGATAAAGAAGTAAACATCCAGGCAACCGACCCGCAAATATACAATTACCCGATTTTATTCATGACCGGCCATGGCAACGTGAAATTCACCGATAATGAGATTATCGCTCTGCGCGAATACCTTATCGCTGGGGGCTTTCTGTTCGCCAATGACAGCTATGGATTGGCGCCGGCTTTCCGAAGGGAAATGAAACGAGTTTTTCCTGAAAAAGAATTGGTTGAGCTTCCTTTTAATCATCCTATATATCATGAACCTTATCAGTTCCCCAACGGCCTGCCCAAAATCCATGAACACGATGGCAAACCGCCGCAGGGATTCGGAATATTCTGGGAAGACCGGCTGGTGGTGTTTTTTGACTATGAATCCGATATCGGCGATGGGCTTGAAGATACCGAAGTTTACAACGATCCGCCGGAAAAACATCAAGCGGCTCTTAAGATGGCCACAAACATAATAACTTACGCGATGACTCATTAATTGAAAAGAATATGACCGATGTAAATTACGAATCCATCAGTAAGAGGCTTATTCAGGCGCGCGATAACGTTGCGGCCCGAGCGGCCATAGAAGGCGTTTTTGATATTATCGCCTATGTCGCCGCGGCGTTGACTATACTCTGGTTGACGGCTATGATATTTTGGCCGCCGGCTTGGGCGAAAGCCCTAATCTTATTGATTTTATCGGCATGGCTGGGTTTGCTGACCGCCTTCTTGGTAATAAAACCGGTTATTAAGAAAAAACCCCTGACCGAAATCGCAATTAGGCTCGAAAAACGCTACGGCAAGTTACAATCGCGGTTAATCGCCGCCCTGCAATTATACGATAAGATCAAGTCTAATCGCGAAAATTATTCCATTGATTTAATCGAAAAGACAATCGACGATGCCGGTCAGGAAATCAAAGACCTCGATTTCAGCGTTATCGTGGAGAAAAACACCAAGCCGCTGTACCGAATGGCGCTGGGCCTGCTTCTGGTTATATTGGCCGGGGCGATATCCACTCAAGCGTTCCGGGACACATTTATTCTTTACACGCGACCCTTTACGAACGTGGCCAAACCATCGCGTTTGATACTGACTGTCATTCCGCAATCGAATCAGGCCATTAAAAACGAAGATATTTCCTTAACGATTAAAGTAAGCGGCGGCAAAATAAAAAAGCCTGAATTCAATTACAAATTCGAAGATGGCGGTTGGGTCACGGCGCCCGAGGAAGAAATCGTTCGCGATTCGGCAAACGCCGACAGCGTTTTTGGCTACACTTTTAAAAAAATTAAACGGGGGGTCGAATTTTACGCTCAGGCCAAAACAACTAAATCATCGATAGGCAAAATAACCGTGATTGATCCGCCCCGACTGATATCGGCAAAAGCAAGTTTGAACTTTCCTAAATATACCGCCCTGCCGCAGCAGGAACTACCGGAAAACGATTGTTCCGTAACCGCTATCCGCGGGACAAATGTATCCTTATCGGCAATAGTCAGCAAACCGGCAGCAACTGCTTTCATGATATTCGCCGATTCAACCCGGAAACCGATGCAGATTGATGAACGGAAAATATCCGGCCAATTCATCGTCAGGGAAAACTCGAGCTATCATATCGAGGTTACTGATTCGACGGGCCTTAAAAATCCGGGGCCCATCGAATATTCGATTACGCCTTTAGATGATTATCCGCCCCGCGTACTATTAACTTTCCCCGCCGTTGATATTGACCTTGATGAAAGCATGAAAATTCCATTAAGGGCTGAATTATACGATGATTATGGCTTCTCAAAATTGAATTTAATCTACTGGGTGTTATCGGAAGGCAAAGAAAGCCCCAAAAGCCCAATTATATTGAAGGATAATTTCGGGCAAACAACGGAAGGAACTATCGAATACATCTGGAATGTAGAAAACCTTATGCTTCTGCCGGGCGATCTTGTTTATTATTATCTCGAACTTTTCGATAACGATAACATTACCGGTCCGAAATCGGGGGTCAGCAAAACCTACACCGCTCGTCTGCCCAGCCTCGATGAAATCATGGCTGACATAACCGGCTCCCAAAAAGATGTTTTCCAGGAGGCCGAAGCGGCCGCGGCTCAACAAAAAGAATTGAAAAAAGAATTGGAAAATATCAGCCGCGAAATGATGAAAACTTCCGAAATCGATTGGCAGAAAAAACAGGAAATCCAGCAAGCCATGGCGCGCCAGAAAGAAATCGCTGAAAAAATTCAGGATGTCGCCCAAAAGATGCAGGAAAACATCAACAAGCTCGAAAAAAACCAGCTGGCCACCCAGGAGATGCTTGACAAGATGCAGGAAATCCAGCAACTCATGGAAAAAGTGGCCACGCCGGAGATGAAAGAGGCCATGCGCAAACTTGAAGAGGCCATGCGGAATATGGACCCGGAAAAATTGCGGGAGGCTATGAAAAATTTTAAGCTCGATATAGAAAAAATGAACGAGAATCTCGACCGAACTCTGGCCCTGCTTAAAAAATTCGAGCTTGAACAAAAACTGGACGCGATGGCGAAGATGGCCGAAAAACTAGCCGAACAACAACAAGAAATCAACGACCGAATCGATAAAACACAAAATCAACAAGACCTGCAGGACCTCCAAAAAGCCCAACTAAACCAAAAAAAAGGAATAGAAAACATTCAGCAATTATTTCAGGAGGCCAAACAGCTTAATCAGGATTTAAAGATGCTCTCTCAACAAGATATGCAAGAGGCCGAGCAACAGCTCAATTCCCAACAGATACCGCAACAAATGGACAATCTGATTCAGAACATGAAAAACGGAAATAAAAGCAGTTGTAAACAAGGCGGAAAAAAGGTCAAGCAAGAATTAAGCGATTTGGCCGACATGCTGAGTAATCTTTTGAAAAAAGCCCAAAAACAACAACAAGATATGATTACGCGTAATCTGCAAAAGATAATCCAGGATATCATGCTGTTATCGCAGTCTCAGGAAAATCTGGCCGATTCAACCGGTATAACATTGAACACGCCGATGGCACAAATGGAGATGGCCAGTCGACAGAAGGACTTGGAAAATGCCACCAAACGCGTGGCCAATCGAGTATCGGATATGACCAAAGAAACGCTTTTTATCGGCATGGGAATAATGGATAAGCTCGGACAGGCGTTACAATCGATGGATTCCGCGCTGGTAAATTTTGACAGACGCGCATACGCCCGCGCGCCGAAATTGCAGCTTGAGGCGATGACCGCCTTAAACCAGGCTGCCATGATGCTCAGCAAATCGATGGATCAAGCTAAAGCCTGCCCATCCGGAACCGGTATGCAACAGTATATGCAGCAGCTTTCCGAACTTGGCCAGATGCAGCAAAATCTCAACGCCCAGGCGCAACAGATGATGCCTTTTGCCATGGGGCAAGCGATGAGCCTGATGCAACAACAGCAGCTCGAAAGAATGGCGGCCCAACAGGAAGCCATCCGCCAACAACTAAAGGAACTGCTTGAACAATCCGGAAGCGGCACCGAGGGGGTTCTCGGACGTTTGGACGAGCTCGGCAAAGAGATGCAGAGAGTCGCCGATGAACTTAAACGTCATAATTTGGATAAATCGACGATTGAAAGACAAGAAAGAATATTGTCTCGTTTATTAGACGCGCAGAAATCGGTCAATAGACGCGATTACACCCAGAAACGAGAGGCGCGCACCGCCGAAGACATTATCAGGCGGTCGCCGGAATACTTAAATTCGCAGACGGGCGATGAGCAGCTGGCTGAAGATATAAAGAAGGCTCTGGAGGAAAAATATCCCCGTCGTTACGAAAAATTGATTAAAGAATATTTCCGGTCGCTGGCTGAGGAAAAAAATGCCGATAAATAAAATTATCATTATCGCCGCAATCGCGATTATCTCGTTTTGCGAAAGCACAACTCAAGCCCAATCGCCGGTCCGGCCTACCGACACCAATTTGCTGAATACAATGACCACCGTCCGCAACCTTACCAAGGTGGGCGATTACGACCGCGCGCTGACAATCTTACAATCTCTAAAAAAAACCTATGGCGACAACCCGGAGATAAACAACGAAATCAAATATATCTATCGAGCCAAAAAAGATTACCCAACGCTGAAACAATTAATTAAAGATGAAATTAAAATCCGCCCCGATAGTTTTGATTTGGTCTGCCAACTCGGGGAGGCCTACTTTCTTTCGGACAGCCTCGATTTGGCTAAGCTCACCTGGGAAAAAGCGCTGGGTCTGGCAGGGATTTTTGATTATCGTTATCTGATTTTGGGAAATTACTACCGCGCCTATGGCTTTTACGATGAAGCCGCGATGGTTTATCGCCGAGGACGGACGATTTTAAAAAGACCGGAGCTGTTCACAAACGAATTAATCGATATTTTCATTTCGCAACGCAATTATCGGGAGGTGATAGCGGAGTATCTAAATAAGCTCCGATTCGAGCCTACGGCGGCCGCCGATATATCCACGCAATTGGCACAGTTGGATACATCGGTGATTAAACCCGCCGAAATCCGTCAGGAATTCCTAAAGGCGATTAAAGCTAATCCCAATGAGGCCAACCTGTATGGATTATTAGGCGATATCGACGCCCGCGCCGGCAATTTAAATGAAGCCTATGAAAATTACAAAAAAGCCGATAGACTATCAGGTTCCAATGGGATATTTATCTATGGGTTCACCAAATCCTGTTTCGAAAACGGCAAGTATGAAATGGTCATTCGAGCCGCGGATGAATATCTTCCCCGATTTAAAGAACCGAATATGGCGGCGCAATTAAAATTGATTAAAGCCAGAAGTCTGGCCGAATTATCGCAGTACGCGCCGGCTTTCGCGATTTTAAATGAACTGGCCGGCAGCAACGATATTCGCTGGCGCACGGAAGCTGTATTCGCGTCGGGGGAAATCTACGAAACAAAACTGAATCA
>JAAYTW010000086.1 GCA_012517955.1 Candidatus Zixiibacteriota bacterium
TAAAAAGCTGGCGCGTCCAGACGAGTTTCGCTTAAGATAATCAATACACGCCGCGGCATCGTCATAAGAATTGCAGACTATCAGCTGACCGTACTTGTTAAGGGCCGCTTCCACCGCCAAATGATATTTTTCCGCAGATGAAATTAAATTCGCCAGGGTGTCTATCACCCCGACCGGTTTTTGATTCCAGCCAAGGATAGTTTTCACGCCGGAGCCGTATCCCTCATGATGGGCAATCATTTGGGCCAGCAAATCATACCTGGCCTCCAAAGCCGACCGGTTTGCGGTATAGGATGAAATCGTCCGCTTGATATTATCCAATTGCGCGGCCAGACTTACTTGCGATTGCTGATTCGATGAAATCCAGCGTTCAAGCTCTGCGATTTGCTCCTGATTTTGGCGGAGTCTCTCTTTCTGAACGGCCAAATTTCGACTGGATTCTTCTTTGCGGTTTTGATATGTAGTCAACGAGCTGTCCAATTGTTGTCCGCGATTGGCCAAATTGTCGAGAGCGTTACGCGCCGATTCAAGCTTTGTCCTCCACGCCACCAGCTCATTTTCGGCTCGATGCAGTTCTTCGCGTATCCTATCGAGCCGTTGCCGGCTTTCATCTATTTTGGCTTTTCGTGAAAGCGTCTCGCTTTCCGCTTGAATCACCGCCGCGTCAAGTTGCGTCAGTTCCGTTTGATTTTGCAGATACTGTTCCGAAGCTTGCTGTTTTTGTTCGGCAAATAATTTGACCCGTTGGCGCAAAGCCTCAATTTCGGTATCCCAGCTATTGACATTATCACGGCCATTTTTCAGTGACCGTTGGATGTTATCGATTTTATTTTCGATTCTGATTATCTGATTATCGAGGGCAGCCGTCTTTTCGGTTTCGCCCGCAATCTTTTCATCCAATTGGTTTATTTGAATTTTCAGGTTTTGGACCTCGGCCTCGCCCTTATCGATAATCGCCGTTAAGCCTTCACGTTGGCTTTTTAAACCGAGCAGACTTCCTTCCCGGTCTCTGGCGTTCAGTTCCAAATCATAAGCTTTTGCGGCCGCGTAAACCGCCTCCAGTTCTCTCAACTCTTCCCTAATACTCTTATATCTTCGGGCCCGGGCGGCTTGCCGGCGAAGCGAGCGGACGTTTTTCGAAATCTCCGCCAGTAAATCCTGCAGGCGAAGCATATCGGCTTCGGTATTTTCGAGTTTCTTGACCGCCTCTTTCTTGCGCGCTTTATATTTGGTTATGCCGGAAGCTTCCTCGAACAGATAACGGCGTTCTTCAGCGTTGTCCGATAATATAATATCAATCATTCCGGTCTGAAATACGCTGTAAGCGTGTGTGCCCATTCCGGTATCCGCGAACAGCTCGGTGATATCTTTTAAACGGCACTGTTTATTATTGATAAGGTATTCGGAATCGCCCGACCGGTATAATCTTCGAGTAATTACGATTTCATCATAATCAATGGGCAACACTCCGCGGCTGTTTTTAATTTTCAAGCTGACTTCCGCCATATCGGTAGGTGGCAGGTCGGCTGTCCCGTTAAAAATAACCTCATCCGACTTGGAACTTCTCAGAAGCGAAGCTCGTTGTTCTCCAAGCACCCACCTAATGGAATCGAGGATATTTGTTTTCCCGCAACCGTTGGGTCCAACCACCCCCATCAAGCCTTCCTCAAACAACAATTCGGTTCGATGCGGGAATGATTTGAATCCGTTTATTTCAAGTTTCGCAAGATGCAATTTTCGGTCCTTCGCCTTTTAAGTTGAATAGCATATCTATAAATGCCTGATAGGCGACTTTAAGCGTCGCATTTTCGCGCCCCACATTTAATTCAAGATTATAATATGGCAATCCCATTCCTTTAGCCAAACCGATACGCACCGGCGCGCCGGTCAACGCCGCAATACTGGAGTTAAAAAAGTTTGGGAAAAAATCAAAATCGACGCATACTGATAATCCGGTTCTTTTGAGATTGTCAATGAAGCTTTTCTTGGGAAGTGAAAATCTTGTCAGATCGCGGTCACCCGGTTTGATAAGGGTAAATCGTTTGATATACTCGTGTGAACGAGGATCGATGTTGGAAGTCACCATTATTTTTATCAACCTATTGGGAAATAGCTCGGCGATATAAGGCAGCTTGCTGGCCGCCTCCAAAAGGATATTCATATCCGATGGCATCAACACCAAACAATCTTTGGAGCTCTCAAAACACTCCCTGAAATTAATCCGGCGGTCATCAATCAGCAAACGATATCGATAACGCGCAAATTTCTCTGCGAATCTATTTATTTTCATATTTCGGCTCCGCTAATTTCGCCAAAGCGGTTTCCGAACCCGGGAATTTAATCGATTTTTTGTACTTTACCTGGTCCGATTGGTTCATTTTTTGCCCATCGAACACTATATCAAGACAATCGCTTTTCTTCATTTCCAAGATGAATGATTTGATTGATTTGTGTTTGATAGATTTTCCCCTTGGCAGGATTCCATTGTAAAGGGTATCCGTTCCAGCTATCAGTTTTAATTCTACCGAATCTATGGCGGTAAGTTCAAGGTGACGGTAATCGGATGGTGGGAACAGGCTGGGTTCAAAATCGATTTGGGAGGAATATCTATCGGTCGTGAAGTAACCGTTCGCCTTATGTTCGACAATCGGGATTTTCGCGGAAGTGGCGTAATTAGTTCGACTATTGGCGATTATAATAAATAAATAAACGGCCAAAACCGAAAACGCCAACAGCCCAATCGCCGTTAACAAGCGATAATTGAACCCCTTGCGCGTAACAACTTCCCCGTCCGTTTGTTTTCTGGCAGTGGAATTACCGGTTTCGGCCTTTGGGTTTTGCTTATCAATAAGGGCGCATAATTCTTTATAGTCGCCGTTTAAGGCTTCAGACAGGCTTTTTACGAACGGTTTTACATAAATCTGTCCAGGTAACAGGTCCCAGCGGCCGTTTTCCAGGGCCTCTATATATTTCGGTAGTATTTTGGTTCGAACATAAAGTTGTTCTAAGGTTAAATTTTGCGCCTCCCGCAATTCCCGCAGGCGCCCTCCTAAGCTTTCAAGCATTCTCTGTGTTCCTCAAGCATTTTTCTGAAAAGTTTAAGCGGAAAACCGACGACGGTATCTAATTCGCCCTCGATTTTCTTCACCAAAAACGAACCCATCCCCTGGATGCCATAAGCGCCGGCTTTATCCATCGGTTCGCCCGTATCTATATACTGTAATATTGCCTGCTCGGTCAAGACGTTAAAATGAACGATTGTCCGGTCATATTCGACATGCCGTCTGCCGCAAGCGGCGCAGGACAGCGCCAGGCCGGTATAAACATGGTGTTCCTTGCCGGATAATTTCTCGAGAATCATTTTCGCCTCAGGTCTGTTGGCCGGTTTATACAAAAATTCGCTTCCTAAAACCACAACCGTATCGGCCCCGATAGTGAGAGAATCAGGCGCAGACGCATATTCGGCTTTGGCCAGAGCCACTCTGCGGACATAATCAGCGGGGTATTCATTGTCCAACCGGGACTCGTCCACCTCCGGTTTTATCACCTCGAATTTATACCCATGCTCGATTAAGAGGCTTAATCGTCGCGGAGATGATGACGCCAATACTATTCTCAATTTTCTAACACGAAAGTAACCGGGCCGTCATTAAGCAATTCAACCATCATCTTGGCACCGAAACGGCCGGTTTGAACTTCCAACCCTTTTCCCTTAAGGAATTCACAAAATTTAGTTACCAAAGCCTCCGCCTCAGCCGGCGGCATGGCATTATCGAATGATGGCCGTCGTCCTCTGGAAATATCGCCGCAGAGCGTAAACTGCGAAACCACCAAGACTTTGCCGCCGACATCCAAAATCGAAAGGTTCATTTTGCCTTGATTATCTTCGAATATACGCAAACCAGCGCAACGGTCGGCCAGATATTCGGCTTGTTTTACGGTATCCCCTTTTTGAGCTCCAACTAAAAGCAGTATTCCCTTATCGATTTCGCCGACAACGATGTTATTCACCTTTACGCTTGCCTTTTTCACTCGCTGTAAAACAATCCTCATTTTTCATTCCGCCATCAGCGAATTGTCATTTTATAAATCCGATGCTATTATGTCAATGAAAAAGCCATAGTATTAAATGTGGCATCCGACGATAACATAGTTGGTCGAAGCGATACGGGATAATTATCTATTTGTTGATTTTATTCTGAATGGCCGTGAAAGGGTCCTGGCCGCTTTTGATGGTCTCAAGCATGAATTTGGCGTCATCATAGAGGTCAGATTGGGGAAATTTGTCGACGATTTGCTGAAAGGCAAGGGCGGCCTGGGTCGTGTCATTGAAGTTTTCATAATGAATAAAACCGGCCATAAACAGGGCTTTATCGATACGCGGGCTTTTGGGGAATTCTTCGATAATCTTGTTGTAAATATCGAGCGCCTGTTTAAAATTGTTTTCGGCCTGAGCCTTGGCGGCTAAATCGAATAGCGCTATCTCTCCTTTTGAGGGTTCTTTGGAGGAGCATCCGGCCACCATAAGGCCAATCAATACAATCGTAACAAAAGCAGCGCTTATTTTAATTCGCCAAGAGACCATAATATAATTTATTATTATCCTCAATCGGCTCAAGAGTTCCCGAAAATATTCAATCGAACCTTAACCGCCCATCCACCATCTTGATATGTATCGTATCATTTGGCCGATATTTACCGCTTAAGATTTCGGCGGCCAACGGTTCGGCGATAAGGCGCTTTATCGCCCGTTTAAGAGGTCGCGCTCCGAATTGAGTATCGTATCCCTCATCGGCAAGATAAGCGACCACTTCGTCATCGAATTTAATCGATATATCTTTTTCGGAAAGGCGATTCGACAACTTGGCTAATTCAAGCCGGACGATATTTTTTATCTGTTCTTTGGTAAGCGACGAGAACACCACAATCTCATCTATACGGTTAAGAAATTCCGGGCGAAGGCGATGGCGCAGCATCTGGATAACTTCGGCTTTAATCTCTTCGTAAATCCGTTCGCGGTTACGCTCGTTTATCGATTCCGATTTCTGCATTATCATTTCGGCGCCGATATTGGAGGTCATAATTACGATTACGTTTTTAAAACTGACGGTGCGTCCTTTGTTGTCGGTCAACCGACCATCATCGAGTAACTGAAGCAATAGATTGTGCACCTCGGGATGAGCCTTTTCGATTTCATCCAGCAATACCACACTATAGGGATGGCGCCGCACCATCTCGGTGAGCTGCCCGCCTTCGTCATAGCCGACATATCCCGGAGGCGCGCCGATAAGCCGCGACACCGAAAACTTCTCCATGTATTCCGACATATCGATTCGAATAAGGGCGTTTTCGGAACCGAATATCGCCGCCGCCAACGTACGCGCCAATTCCGTTTTCCCGACTCCGGTCGGCCCCAGAAAGATAAACGAACCCAGCGGCCGATTGGGGTCGGCTAATCCCGCCCGCGATGAGCGCACCACATTGGCCACCGCGCTGACTGCTTCATCTTGGCCAATAACCCGTTCATGAAGTCTGTCTTCCAAATGCATCAGTTTTTCAGCTTCCGCTTCGCTCAATTCCGATACCGGAATCCCAGTCCATTTAGACACGATTGCCTCGATATCTTTAGGTTTGACTTCTTCGGAAATCATTCATCCTTGCTGCTGCAATTCCGCCAGTTCCTTATTCAGTTTTTCGATTTCCTTTTCGATTTCGTTGGTAACACCGTAACGGAGTTTAGCCGCTTTTTCGTAATCGGCCTCTCGGATTGCGTTTTCTATCTGAAGGGCCGTATCTTCTTTACGTTTTTTAAGAGCCTTGATATTTTCGACTATTTGTTTTTCTTTTCTCCATTGAGCGGTCAAAGCCTCGCGCGTTTTATATAATTCGTTCAATTCTTCCTGAATCGGCGCGATACGAGCCTCGGCGTCGGGTTCGTTGCGAACTCCCTCTTTTTCGACTTCAAGCTGGCGAATCCGTTTTTCCACCGAATCGATTTCGGCCGGCATTGAATCGATTTCCAGACGAAGCTCTGCGGCCGCTTCATCTATCAAATCGATAGCTTTGTCAGGCTGAAAGCGATCGGTGATATAGCGGTCGGATAATTTAGCGGCAGCTATGATAGCCGCATCGGAGATTTTAACTCCGTGATGGACCTCGTAACGCGTCTTGAGTCCACGCAGAATCGAAATCGTATCTTCCACCGATGGCGGTTCTATCATCACCGGGGCGAATCTGCGTTCCAAAGCGGCGTCCTTTTCGATATGTTTACGGTACTCATCGATTGTGGTCGCTCCGACGCACCGCAATTCGCCTCGAGCCAGAGCCGGTTTGAGCATATTTGAAGCGTCAACGGCGCCTTCCGCGCCGCCGGCGCCGACTATGGTATGAAGTTCATCTATGAATAGGATTATTTCGCCCTGCGATTTTTCGACTTCTTTCAAAATCGCCTTCAGCCGCTCCTCGAATTCGCCGCGGAATTTTGAGCCGGCCAGAAGGGAGCCAATATCTAATGCCACAATCCTCTTATTCAATATCGGCTGGGGAACATCTTGTTGGGCGACTTTAAGAGCGAGCCCTTCGACAATGGCGGTTTTGCCAACACCGGGTTCACCAATCAGCACTGGGTTGTTTTTCGTGCGGCGAGAAAGGATTTTCAATACTCTGCGGATTTCCTCATCGCGACCGATTACCGGGTCAAGCCGTCCCTGCCGAGCCAGGGCGGTCAAATCGCGCGAGTATTTTTCGAGCACTTTATATTTCGTTTCGGGGTTATCGTCGGTGACGCGCTGATTGCCGCGCACTTTCGATAGCGCCTTGAGAAATTTATCCTGTGTCAAACCGCTTTGTTCAAGAAGTTGGCTGGCTTTATCCCGTTTCTGGTCGATTAATCCTAAAAGGAGATGTTCTATCGAGACAAACTCATCCTTATACTGCCCGGCATACTTAAATGCGGAATCGATAGCCTGATGCAGCTCATTGGAAAGATATATCTGGGATTTGCCCGAGACTCTTGGCAACCGTTCCAATTCTCCGTCTAGTTTTTCGGCCAGCTTGGATGGCATCACGCCTGATTCGCGTAATAAATCGGCGGCCAGGCTTCCCTCCTGTTCGAGCATCGCCTTCAAAAGATGCAAACCTTCAACTTGCGGGTTACCGTTTGATTGCGCCAGCTGTGTGGCGTATTCCAACGCTTCGCGGGAATTTTGGGTCAACTTTTCATACTTCATTTGTTTACCACCTCATAAAACAATCGGCGCGGAAAAACTATTCAATCTATGCTGAAATTCTTTGAGCGCGGTGACTCTATAAGTTCTTTAGTGAGATTCTTAAACTTATTACAATAATAAACCGCCGCTTCGATATACTTGTCCAATTCCTGAATCGAGTAAATCGTCAATACGTCATTTTTCCGAAACACCCGTTCCGAAAAAATCCTTATCTTGTTAATATTATCGTGTTCGCTTTTGCTGATATAGCCGTTCTGTAAAAGCCATTGAATTTGATAAAAGATACCCGAGAATCTCTGGCTAACAAATCGGCGATTCTCGTCGTTGTTGCCGCCCTTTTCGGGAAAGATAATCGCCATGATATATTCCGCCAACCAGCTTTCCAAAAAAACCCGGCATTTCAAGACGGCGTTGAAATAATCGCGGGCATTATAGGATTCCTGAATTTCCAGGCTTTCGACAAGGCCTTTAATGATAAAACTTTTAGTGATTTGGGCGGATTTGCTATTGTTCATTTCAACCCTAACTTATCGGTAAATTGTTCGAATAATCGTTTCTGTTCCTCTGTCAGCGATTTGGGGATTTCGATTTTGACTTCGACATACTGGTCACCCCGGTTTCCATTCAGAGCCAATCCCAAGCCTTTGAGCCGGAATTTTTGTCCCGATGATGTTCCCGGCGGTATTGCCAATTCAACCATACCGGAAAGAGTCCTGGCTTTGATTTTAGCGCCAAGCACCGCTTGCTTTATATTTATCGGCACTCGGCAGTAGATATCTTTACCCTCGCGCCAAAAATATTCGTGACCGGAGATAGCCACTTTTAGATATAAATCGCCAGGTGGACCCCCATTAATTCCGGGATTTCCTAACCCTTTAAGACGGATTTTTTGCCCGGATTCTATTCCCTTGGGGATTTTAATATTTATCGTTTTCGGCCCGAAAATTTTCCCTCGCCCTGAACATTTGCGGCAAGGATTACCGACAATTTTGCCCCGTCCCAGACATCGCGGACATGGACGGCTCACGGAAAACGAACCTTGCGAAAATGTGATATTACCGCGGCCGTGGCATTCCGGACATATAGAGGTCTGACTTCCGGGTGTTATGCCGCTGCCATGGCAATTATCACAGGTTTGTTCGATATTAATTCGGATACTTTTTTGTCCTCCCCGAACGGATTCTTCAAATGGAATTTCTATATCGGTAAGGATATCCGTTCCACGCTGAGGCAAATTGGCCTCCTGGTCGGCAAACCCGCCAAATCCGCCGGATCGACCGCCAAACAGCGACGAGAAAATATCGGCAAAAGAACCGAATCCTTCGGCATATCCACCGTGCTGATTTCCGGCTCGCTGTCCCTGGCCGAACATAGACATTATGTCGTCGAACGAGAACCCTCCCCCCCCCATATTCTCCTGGAATCCTCTATATCCCTGCCCGCCGAACGATGAACCGTATTTGCGGATTGTATCATATTGTTGCCGTTTGGACGGGTCGGACAACACGCCATAGGCCTCCGATATCTCTTTAAATTTGGCCTCCGCCTGCCGGTCATTGGGGTTGGCGTCGGGATGATATTTTTTCGCCAATCTCCGGTAGGCTTTTTTTATTTCATCTATGGAGGCGGTTTCGGATACGCCTAATGTTTGATAATAATCAGCCATACAACCTTCTTAATGCGACTTGGCGGATAATCCTGTCAAGGATTATCGGTAGTATTAATGAATACCCGTATTTGTTATGTCGGGTCACACCCTTTCGGGCAAGACCCGACATAACTCTAATTCCGGATAATAATCTGTCAAGAATAATCATCGATGTTTTATATCGATTAAGGGCAGAGGTTTGGTATACCAAACCCCCACCCAGAATCAATCAGCGACGCTGTGAACGGCGCTCAAGCGGAAAAATGGACACAACTTATGAGCGCCGCCACTTATCTAATTCACCACTTCAAAATCGGCATCAACGGCATCGCCCGCCGGCTTCTTGCCCTGGCCCGAATTGGGCTCAGATTGCCGACCGGAGCCGGTACTGCCATTGCCGCCATTTCCAGGCTGGCCGCCCGGAGGCGGAGTTTGGGCGTACAACTTGGCCGCGATTTCGTGCATGATATTATTTAACGCGTCGGTTGCCGATTTGATTTCGTTCAAATCCTCGCGCTTGGCGGCATCTTTAAGCCGGTCGACAGCCGCCTGGGCTTTGGCCTTTTGGTCGGCATCGAGCTTGTCGCCCCATTCGCGCAGGTTCTTTTCGGTTTGATAAGCCAGCGAATCGGCCGCATTAATGGAGTCGATTTTCTCGCGTCTGGCTTTATCTTCCGATTCGTGCGCCTGGGCGTCTTTTATCATTTTCTGA
>JAAYTW010000087.1 GCA_012517955.1 Candidatus Zixiibacteriota bacterium
CATCGATACATATCGGTTCATCCGAAAGATTACCGCTGGTTGCCACTATAGGCCTGTCCAATTTTTGCATGAGTAAATGGTGAAGCGGTGTATAGGGCAACATTTCTCCCAGATACGGGTTATTGGGCGCCGCCGATTCGCATACAATCGGATTAGCGGGGGAAGGCCGTTTTTTTAGAAGCACGATGGGTGATTCGGGCGAAAGCAATAATCGCTTTTCCGCCGAGGATATTTCACAATCCTCGGCCGCTTTTTCCCATGATTTATACATCAGCGCAAATGGTTTTTCCTCGCGATTTTTACGCCGCCGAAGCCTTTTCACAGCTTCTTCATTTGCCGCATCCACTACCAGATGAAACCCGCCCAGACCTTTAATCGCCACGATTCGGCCGTCTTCGATTGCTTCAACCGTAAGCCTTAAAGCGTTCTCATGAGTTGCCAGAATCTCGCCGGCGGCATTCCATTGCTCCAGATGCGGCCCGCATTCAGGACAGGCTATCGGCTGGGCATGAAATCTTCTGTCGGCCGGATTTTCGTATTCAGCCCGGCATCTATCGCACATCGGGAATAACCGCATTGTAGTGTTTGGGCGGTCGTAGGGGAGAGCTTCAATTATGCTATAGCGCGGCCCGCAATTGGTGCAATTTATAAACGGATAACGATAACGTCTATCACGCGGGTCGTTCATTTCCCTTAAACAATCATCGCAAACCGCAATATCCGTCATTACCAATGTCGATTTCGGCCCTGCCTCGTCGCTGGGGCGCACCTCGAATTTCATGTAGCCGCGCCGGTCGATATAAGATGATTCCAGACTTTGTATCGAAGCCAACGGCGGCTTTTCGGCCCGAAGCCTTTCTATAAATGACTCCAACCTGCTGGCTTCGCCCTCAACCTCAATAAATACTCCCATCGGCGAATTGTTCACCCAGCCGTTTAAACCAAGTTCGCTGGCCAACCGAAATACGAACGGCCGGAATCCTACTCCCTGCACCGCACCTCTTACGGTTACTTTCAGGCACTTGTTTTTTGGTGAATAGTTTTCCATAGAATCAATATCCATGGCCAATAAATAATAGAATTTCATTAATAAATATCAAGCTGTATCGGTCGGGAAAAATAATCGCTTAATCAACTTACCGAACTCGATAATTCATTTTTTATTTGCCTGATTAAATTGTGAATTGCCTCTTGAATTTCTGGGGATAACCCCAATCTCATTCCGAAAAATTTTCCCTCGATTCCATAGACAATCAGTCTTCGGGGAAGTTTATTCAGTAACTTGCCCATTTCAATCGCCTCAACCAAACTGAACGCATGGGATGAACAACTGTTGAACAAGCTACGGGGAAGAGGCTGTTGTTGAATCTCATATCGATGAATGGTGCCGGGGTTCGCGCCGCTTCTGGCGGCATCAAGAATGATGGCGGTATGATATCCTTGCCAGCATTCCATTAAAATGGCGCCTTCGCCGCTTTCTTGTTTGATTTCCACACCGGCGATATTTTCCGCTTTTAACAGCTCGGCCGCCACCAACCCGGCGCCGTCATCTCCGCGGAATTCATTGCCGATGCCGATTATGATTATCGGGGCGAGGCTTCGCGGCGAAGGTGCCTTATTTGACATCGCTTAAAACGCTTATTCGCGTTCGATATTCAATTTTAAAAAATGCGTGGCGCACGAAATACAGGGATCGTAATTACGCACCGCCTGTTCGCACAACCAGGTTAGTTTTGCGTCGGACAAACGTATATTTCTGCTCACTAACTGACGCAAATCGCTTTCGATTGTTTTCTGGTTCTGCGATGTCGGCGGAACTATCTTGGCGTCAAGGATATTCCCATTGTCATCGATTTTGTAACGATGGACGCATATTCCCCGCGGCGCCTCACTGCAACCATAGCCGATTCCAGCTCTGGGAACCACCTCAATCGAAGGTTTTTCCGGCATTTCGTAATTTTTGATAATCCGCAATGATTCTTCCACCGCATAAACCGATTCAATGCTTCGCACGATAATGCTCTTGAATGGGTTGTTTGTCCCTTTGTCCAGCTTTACGGCTCTGGCCACTTGCTTTGCTGATGTTGACAGCTTGTCAAAACAGAGATTGTATCGCGCCAGCGGGCCAACGAAGTAATTATTACGTTCTTTCATCACTCCCTGAAGCGCGTTGCTGTGCTTGACATGTTCCTCCGCGAAATATTTGTCATATTCGTCAACCGCGATATCGAGTCCTTTGTTGGAAACCAAACGTCCATCGAATATTGGATATTCATCAGGATGGCGGAGCGATACGTATTCGTAGTCCTGTTCCAAATCCGGAAAATTCAGTTTAGCCATGAATTTAACCGTCTCGATAGATGCATCCAAAGCCCATTTCAATTCTTCAACTAAACCCAGCAGTTGCTTCTTCGAAGGAACCTTATAGAATCCTCCAACTTTCACGTTAATCGGATGGATTTCTCGCCCGCCTACGACACTTATTATTTCATTGCCGATTTTTTTCAATCGCAACGCGTTTTTTACTAATTCAGGATGGTCTTTGGCTATCTGGATTGCATCCTGATACCCAAGGAAATCCGGCGCGTGAAGCATATATACATGGAGGATATGGCTCTCGATCCATTCGCCGCAATATATCAACCTTCGAAGTTCCCGTAACTGCCCTTCGACTTTGACGCCGCAAATGTTTTCCATCGCCAGAACGGCGCTCGTCTGATACGCCATCGGGCATATACCGCAGATACGCGCCGTTATGTCGGGCGCTTCCGTGAATTTGCGCCCCCGTAAAAAGGCTTCGAAAAAGCGCGGCGGTTCGAATATCCCGAATTTGGCATCGACAACCTTGTTATTTTTTATTTTCACGTAGAGCGAACCTTCGCCCTCGACCCTGGCCAAATAATCTACTTTAATCGTACTATTTTTCATGGGCTTCACTCTCTTTGCGGAATGGTTCCGCATAAGCGTTATATGTCCGGAATCCCCTCATGATATCCAGCTCACTCTGACCTAGCTTTTTGAATTGATTGGCAAGCGACCTGGTGTTTGGCGATTCTTTCGGTCCAAAACATCCATAACAGGGCCGGTTATACGATGGGCATAAGGCATTGCAGCCCGAGTGGGTGACCGGTCCCATACAGTTCTGGCCGCCGTTTACCATCACGCAGACAGTCCCGCGAAGTTTACATTCGACGCAAACGCTGTGCGGAAATATATTCGGCTTGCGGCCCGTTAAATAAGCGCTGATAACCTCGACAAGATGCATCTTGTTTATTGGGCAGCCCCGAAGTTCGAAATCGACCGGAACGTGATCGCCTATCGGCGTCGATTTATTCAGCGTATGAATAAATTGCGGCGATGCATACACCAGCGGGATATAATTTTTGACATCGGTGAAATTGCGCAGCGCCTGTATTCCTCCGGCTGTCGCGCAGGCCCCGATTGTAATCAATACCTTCGACATTTTTCTGATTTTATGAATCCGTTCGGCATCATGCGGAGTCGTAATAGAGCCTTCAACCAACGAAATCTCATAAGGCCCTTTCAGAACTTGCCGCGAGGCTTCCGGGAAATTGGCTATCTCGATTTCGCCCGCTACTGCCAGAAGTTCATCTTCGCAATCAAGCAAAGATAACTGACACCCATCGCAGGAGGCGAATTTCCAGACAGCGAGTTTTGGCTTTATTTTCTTTGGCATATTATAACTCTCGCTTTGCTAACAGGTCTTTGATTAGGTCGAACCGGTACACCGGGCCGTTCTTGCAGATAAAGGTCGGCCCAAGCTGGCAATGACCGCACAAACCGACTCCACATTTCATGTTGCGCTCCATCGATACGATGATTTGCTCTTCAGTCATCCCCCGGCGCTGAAGTTCCATTATCGTGAATCGCATCATGATTTCCGGACCACATATCATTGCCATCGCGCTTTGTGGCTCGAAATTGGCCTTTGGGATTAAAGTGGTTACCACGCCGACATTGCCCCGCCATTTTGAATCGCCCCTATCTACAGTGGTCAGAACGTCGAAATCCGAACGAGCCCGCCAATTTTCCAACTGTTTCACATAAAGCATATCTTCAGGTGTGCGAGCGCCATAGAGTAGTATCAGTTTGCCGTATTTTTCACGATTTGCCAAAGCATGATAAATAGTTGGACGAAGCGGCGCCAAACCAATCCCGCCTGCCACAATTATTAAATCTTTGCCTTCAGCTTCTACTACCGGCCAGCTTGTGCCATAAGGGCCGCGTACCCCGATAATTTCGCCCTTTTTAAGTTTTTTCATCGCCTTGGTTACGGTACCCACCGCTCGCGTTGTATGGACAAGGACTTCCGGTTTATTAGGATCTCCGCTTATTGATATCGGTACTTCGCCCACTCCAA
>JAAYTW010000088.1 GCA_012517955.1 Candidatus Zixiibacteriota bacterium
AGATTGTTTGGCCTTGAAAGTTTCCTGCGCCACCGCGGTTATATCCTCTATAAGGTTAAGTTTCCCCATCATCTCGTTGTTGGCGTAAACGCTGATAGTATGGACGGATGAGGGGCGGGCGACAATCCGCGGAAGCGAAAACTTGAAATAAAAATCCTGGCTGATTGGTATATTGAGATGCCCGCATTCGGTATTGGCCTGATTACCGTCCGTATATAGAATCTGTATCAGGTCGAGCTGTTTGTCGGTGCGTAGACGCAGGTTGAGCGGTTCTTTAATAGGTGCAAGCCCGGTCAGGCCCACCACGCTCAAAATCGCCAGACTATCCGAGGCGTATTTGGTAGGTGGTTGCGGAAAGTCGTAGATATGCGGTTGGGCAAAGAAGGCGTTGCTTAAATACTGACTGTCGATTCTGGCATCATCGTATTTGCCCTCGCTGGCATACATGTGCATGGAAAGATATCGGGCGAATGCGTCGTTGTTAAATCTGACTTTCTCGATATCGTATTTGATTTTATTATCATCGGAATTCAAACGTTCGCCAAGGATATATTTATCGGCCGCGCCGGCGTATTTTTGTTCGAGCAGGTCGAGCTTTTCGTTGGCGCGCCGAATTTCGACGAAAGCTTGATCGATACTGTCGTATTTGATATAATTAAGCGCCTTTATCAAATTGATGTACAAGATTTCATAATCTTCGCCGGAATACTCAAGCACGTTATCGTTCAGCAGCAACGATGCGGCGGCGCGCGATATGCTCTTGGTGTATAACTCATCGGCGGCGAGTTCGGCGCGGGCAAGACGGGCGTTGGACGTGTCATATTTTTCGGCGTAGTGATACAAGAGGCCCGAATCAAGCAAATATATAAAACGATCCTTGTCGGCGAATTTATTATGATTGCGAGCCGAATCGATTTGGGCAGCGGCAATATCGTAACGTCCGGCATTGAATTCGGCGGTAATCGGCTTATAGAATTGAAAACGGGTGGCAGTGGAACTGCATCCGCCAACAACAATCAGCAATAGCGAAGCGAATAGCAATAACGCGGAATAACGCACAGGAGTTACTTTGCCGGTTTCCTTCATTTTATAGTTTGGACAAATGGTAAAGGCGTACACGATACGCCCCTACACGAACCATTTAAGTTATCGGGATATTTCTAAAAAGCGGAAAAACGGCCCTACCACTTGGTGCTGCCTTTGCTGATTTCTTTCTTGATTTCTTTGGTGCCGATCCAGGCTTTTTCGTTGGTTTCGATATTAATCAGCTGTAAATCGGTTTGATAAAAAACGACCCGCTTGTTTTCTATCTGATCGACTATAGTTTTCACGGCGCCGGTTAGAAGGAAATCGGCCCCGGTTTCGGCGCGTAATTGTTTCATGGTTTGGGGCGAGGCGTAATCTTTTTGATCCTGCCGCTCATCGCGGATTTCCTGGCGTTCCGGTTTGCTGGCCACGAATTTCACCCGTCCCGAATTCAGCAATTCGCGCTCGATATCGGCGGTAAACACCTCGGTGTTGATATGTTCGCTGCTCATATTGCGGATTGTCCCGACAGTCACGACCGGTTTGGTTCCGGCTTTTGTTAAAAACTCATCGATCCAGGGACGCGACAAACAATCGGCAACCATTTCCTGAGCAACCAAGCGGGCATCAGTGTCGTTCCACTGGCCTGATAAATCGGTAGTGGTGGTCGAATCTATACGCGAAACTTTGCGGGATGAGCCGCAGCCGACGGCCAATATTGCAATCAGGCCTACGAACAGAAGTTTTTTCACAGTAGTCCTCCTTTGGTTGAATTTATTAGTATTTTAATACGTTTACGGAGAGTATTGGTTTGGTTTTTTTTCATAGATTTTCATATACTTAGGCAATTATACCGATAGTTGGCAAGTATTTTATGAACGATTCGCAAGTTTCCTGAGGCTTTTTGACTGAGATTCATCGGCGCTCACTTGCCCCGATAGGTAGCCGGCTCATTCGATACCGGCGATAATATGCTTATTTTATCCTCTTGATTCTTAAGATTCCTCCTGGCGCTAAATAAAGCAAAAGTTTTACACTTACCGGCGCAAAATATCGCTTGCAAAAGGGGCATAGTATACCTATTATACTGGCGTAACGGATATTTCTCACAGCCTGTATTTTAGCACCCTGTGGTTCCGTAGGAAGATGGAATTGGTAGGTCAAGTCCACTTGGGGCTTAAAGTAAATTTGATAAGGCAAGATGAAGAGTCTCAAGTGCTGTCGGGTCTCCGCACCCGGCAGCGGCGGTCAGGTGCGGAGACCTGACCACACAATAATTATTTTTAACTGGTCCAGAATATGATGACAGGCTTAAAGAAGTTTTCACGGCGTAAAATACATTAAAATATAT
>JAAYTW010000089.1 GCA_012517955.1 Candidatus Zixiibacteriota bacterium
AAACCAAAAGGGAAAATTGATTGGAATTTGGAGTTCGGGTGAAGATATCACCTTAAAACGCCGGGCCGAGACCGCCCTGGAAAGCCGCGAGCGCCAATTTCGAACACTGGTGGAGACGATGCATGACGGCTTGATTGTTCAGGACGAAAATGATTTGATTACTTACGTGAATGAACGCTTTTCCGAGATGTTGGGTTACAAAAAAGACGAATTAATAGGCAATCCGCTTTTGCAATACATCGATTTTTCCGATCAGGCTTTGGTAAAAGAACAGTTGCGACAATGCCGGCGCGGCCACGTGAAATCGTTTGAGGCGTGTTGGATTCGGGCGGACGAGGATAGAGTGTATTCGGTTATCTCGCCGCGGGCTATTTGGGGAGAAGATGAAGAATATCGGGGCAGTTTCGCTGTGGTAACAGATATATCCGAAAAGAAAATTTCCGAGGAAGCTCTCCAGGCATCAGAAGTAAACTATCGTTCCATATTCAATTCGGTTAATGACGCCATTTTTGTGCATGATTTGGAAACAGGCGCAATCCTTGATGTTAACGATCGGATGTGCGAGATGTATGGATACACCGCCGATGAAATTCGATTTTTCAGTATCGAGGGAATAAGTTCCGGTCAATTCCCTTATACGGTCGACAAAGCGGCGCAGTATATCAAACTCGCCGCGGCCGGTGAACCCCAACTATTCAAGTGGCACGCGAAAGATAAAAATGGTCGTTTATTTTGGGTGGAAGTTAACCTGAAACATGCGATGATCGGCGGAAAGAGCCGGGTGCTGGCGGTGGTCCGCGACATTACGGATAGAATCATGGCGGAAGAAGCGCTGGCCGAAAGCCAAAGGGCTCTTTCAACTTTAATGGGTAATCTTCCGGGGATGGCTTATCGGTGCCGAAACGATATCGATTGGACGATGGAATTCGTAAGCGACGGCTGTCAAGCCCTGACGGGATATCCGGCATTTGATATCATCGAAAATCGAAAGGTATCTTACGGCAAATTGATTCATCCGGATGACCAACAGTTGGTTTGGCGCACTGTTCAAACCGCTATTGACAAAAAAGAACCCTTTCAGATGATGTATAGAATATTCGATGCGTCAAATCACCTGAAATGGGTTTGGGAAAAAGGGTGCGGCATTTTTGATAAATCAGGAGAACTGAAAGCCATTGAAGGATTCATCACCGATATAACTGACTATAAACTAACCCAGGACGCCCTTGAAGAAGAAAGACAGCGTCTGGATGTAACATTAAGGTCAATCGGCGATGGGGTCATTACCACGGATGTAAACGGTCGGGTGGTTTTGATTAATAAGGTCGCCGAGTACCTGACGGGATGGTCGCAAGAAGAAGCTATCGGGATGCGCTTGAGTGAGGTGTTCCGGATAATAAATGAAGTCACCCGGGCGGAAGCGGAGAATCCAGTCGATAAGGTGTTGCGGCATGGGATAATCGTCGGTTTGGCGAATCACACGGCGTTGATTTCCAGGGACGGCGTTGAAAAAAGTATCGCCGACAGCGGGGCTCCTATCCGTGACCGGCAAGGTAATATTATAGGGGTGGTGCTTGTATTCCGTGAAATCACCGAAACGAAAAAACTCCAAGAAGCTCTGGCTCGAGCCCAACGTTTGGAGACGGCCAGTATGGTCGCCAGCCAGGTGGCCCACGATTTCAACAATCTGTTGGCGCCGCTAATCGCTTATCCCGAATTTATCAAACAGGCATTAAGCAAGGATAGCCAGGCCATAAAGTATCTCGAAGATATCGAATCATCGGCACAACAAATGGCGGATATCAATCAACAGCTGTTAACTATGGGGAGACGCAGCCATTTTAATCTGGAACCGCTTAATTTAAATCGAATTATCAAACAGACAATCAAACAACTTCAACCGCTGCCCGATTCCTTAAAAATCCAGCTTAATCTGGCCAAAGATTTGATGAATATCAAAGGGGGCGATTCACAAATTTTCCGGGTAATCTTGAACCTTCTGATTAACGCGCGCGAATCGATGCATGACCAAGGTGAAATAACCATAAAAACCGAAAATCAGTACATAGACCAGAAACGCGGCCAGTTCAATATCATTACCAGAGGCGAATACGTAAAGATGACAATAAGTGACACCGGCCCCGGTATCCCCCGGGAAATCCGAGGACGGATATTCGACCCGTTTTTCACCACTAAAACCACCGAGAAAAAGCGCGGTTCGGGTTTAGGACTCAGCGTGGTTAATGCGGTCGTGGAAGAGCACAATGGATTCATTGACTTTGAATGCCCGCCGGAAGGGGGAACATCGTTTTACGTATATTTTCCGATTACGCGCGAAACTATCGAAGAATCGATATCGGTTGAAACCATCGGGGGAACAGAATCGATTTTGGTCGTCGATGACGATAAGATACAGCGCGAGGTCACCTGCAAGTTGCTTCAGAAACTCGGTTATACCGCCGAGGCGGTTGAATCGGGAGAAGAGGCCGTAGAGTATCTCAAATCAACCCCTCGCGATTTGATTGTTCTGGACATGATAATGCCAAATGGGATTGACGGGGCCGAGACATATAAAAGAATGCTGGAAATCAATCCCGGTCAAAAAGCGATTTTGGTTTCAGGCTATGCCGAATCGGAACGGGTGCGACAGGCACTGGAGTATGGAGCCGGGGCATTCGTAAGAAAACCATTGACTTTGAAATCGCTGGCCGCGGCGGTTAGAAAAGAATTGGATAGGGTTATTGCGGGATAATTGGCTTGAATTATTAAATTTCGCCGGCCATGGCATTTTATTTCGCCATGGCTTTCTTTTTCATGGCCGCCGGATATTTTTCGATTGCGTAACGAAGCGACGTACGGGGCATTTTTTCTTTGCGGGCCATCACGAATTCGAATACTTCATCAGGAAATTGATTTGCCGCTTCTTTTAGCATCCAGCCATATCCTTTTTGAACCATCTCGTCATCGTCCAGCAAAAGCTTATCGGCGATTTCGAATACTCTATTCAGAAGATTACGATTTTTAACCGCCGGAATCAAACTCACCGCAGCGGCGCGGCGAAGCCACCGGTTTGACGAGGCAGTCCACTTGCTGGTTTGTTCATACAGTTCAGGATGGCGTTCGAGGATTATACCAATCGGGCCGCCTGATAGCGCATCAGTGGTACCCCAGTTATCGGCATACTCGGTCAGCCAAGCTACGTACATGGGGAAATCGGATTTATCCAATTTGTCTTTAATTCTCAGTGTCCATTCGTTGGCGAAATAACGGTAATGCTGTTTATCGGCGATAAACAGTTCATTGCAGATGGCGAGGATTTCCTTTTTGGGAAGTGATTTTATATCTTTGAAGCATTCGTTGGAAATCTTTTTGAGAAATTCGGTTTTTAGCCCCACGGGGTGCTTTAATTTTTCTTTGAACCAGCGTTGATAGTTGATTTGATTGGCGGGTTTGTTATATTTAGCTATTTCGGAATCGAGCTTTTCGGTAATAGAGTGCAGCATAAGCAAGCGGTGTTTTGGTTTTGTTTTTCTTAATATAAAGCAAATAGCATCGAGTCATCTGAATCATCGATATTTATAGGTATTCCCGCTCGTATATTCTACTGGCGTCCGGCCTTTTTCTTAGCGCCCCATTTTTTTTCTTGTTTCAGTTTTAGGCCAAGAGCGATTTCCAAAACTTGGTCGACCGTATCGACCGGTATGAACTGGATGGACTGGGCTATCTCTTTCGGGATTTCAACCAAGTCTTTTTCGTTTTTTTTCGGAAATATCACGGTCTTTATTCCTGCCCGATAAGCGGCCAGCGCTTTTTGCTTGAGTCCGCCGATAGGAAGAACTTCGCCGCGAAGCGTAATTTCGCCGGTCATTGCGGTCAGCGGTTTCACCGGCGTGCAGGTCGCCAACGATGCCAAAGCGGTAAACATGGTAATACCGGCGGAAGGGCCATCTTTTGGGGTGGCGCCGGCGGGTACGTGAAGATGAAAATCATGTTTCGCGAAATACTCCGGGTCCAAATTCAATCTTGGAGCGATTGAGCGCAGGTATGATAGGGCGGTAAGGACCGATTCTTTCATTATTTCACCCAACTGGCCGGTTAGTGTCAGTTCTTTCTTGCCGGGCATGGCCGTAGCTTCAACAAATAATATCTCGCCCCCCGAGGATGTATATGCCAATGCCGGTACCACTCCTGCCTTTAAGGCTGTGCCGGCCACCTCGCGATAGAATTTGGCGGGACCCAGGAATTCTTCTACTAATTGTGGAGTGACTTTAACTGATTCCTCCTCTAAAGCGGCAACTTTTCGCGCCACTTTGCGGCAGATTGTGCCGATTTCACGATTTAGATTGCGAAGCCCGGACTCACGAGTATAATCGGCGATTATCTTTTTTAGGCTGCTATCCGGTAGAGTTAGATTTTTGGGTTTAAGTCCATGATCTTCCAGATTGCGGGGTATTAGGAATTTCTTGGCGATAGATAGTTTTTCCAAATCAGTATATCCTGGGAGCGTGATTACTTCCATTCGATCCAATAATACTGCCGGAATAGTTTCGAGGATATTCGCGGTAGTAATAAACATAACCTTAGTCAAATCGAAATTGACATCAAGATAATGATCGGAGAAGCTGAAATTTTGCTCCGGATCAAGGACCTCCAGCAAGGCTGACGCGGGATCGCCGCGGAAATCCTGACCGATTTTATCTACTTCGTCAAGCATGAAAATGGGATTATTCGAGCCGGCTTTGCGCAAACCCTGAATTATTCGACCGGGCAACGCTCCTATATATGTTCGCCGATGGCCTCTGATTTCGGCTTCATCGCGCACGCCGCCCAAAGACAATCGGTAGAATTTTCGTCCCATTGAACGCGCGATTGATCTACCTAAAGAGGTTTTGCCCACGCCGGGAGGTCCCACGAAACAGAGTATTGGTCCTTTTAAATCGGATTTAAGTTTTCTGACGGCCAGGAATTCCAGGATACGCTCTTTTACTTTTTCCAAATCATAGTGGTCTTCATCAAGGATTCTTTCGGCAGTTTTGATATCGAGGACATCTTCGGTACTGACCGACCAGGGCAGGCTGACCAACCAATCAAGATAAGTCCGGCTGACCGTGTATTCGGCGGCTGATGGGTTCATTTTAGAGAGGCGGTCGAGTTCTTTTTCCGCGGCATCGCGGGCGTCTTCCGGCATCTGGGCTTTTTCGATTTTAGCTTTGAATTCTTCCAATTCCATGGTGCGGTCGTCGGTTTCGCCCAATTCACGCTGGATTGCTTTCAGCTGTTCGCGCAAGATATATTCACGCTGAGATTTGCCCATCTCGGAGGCGGCCTCGGATTGGATTTTGCGGGACATTTCGAGTATTTGCAGTTCTTTCGAAATCATCATCATGACTTTGTAAAGCCTCTGTTTGACATCCAATGTCTCCAGGATTTCCTGTTTTTCGCTGATACTGGCGTTCAAATTGGAGGCGATCAGATCGGCAAGGCGAGCCGGATCGGTTGTATTATAGGCGGAAACCTGAAGGTCATCGGGAAGATATGGCGCAAGTTTGATTACTTTGCCGAGTTGGTCCATTATATTCCTGACCAGGGCTTCGATTTCGATTGATGGAGTATAAATCTCATCGCACACTTCAACGTTGGCTTTCCAATAGGGTTCTGTTTGCGTTATGGTGTTAAGCTTGATGCGGGAGAGTCCCTGAACCAGGAAACGTACGGAACCATCCGGAAAACGAAGCATTTTCAATATTTGTCCGGCGGTGCCGATTTGGTAAACATCTTTTGGTTCGGGCTCATCCAGTTCGGAATCTTTTTGCGTAAACAGTCCCAGCGGTTTGCCGGCCATCAGGGTTTCATCAATAAGCTTTGTATGGCGCGCTTCGGCCACCATCAAGGAGGTTACCAGCGCCGGAAAAACGATAGTGCTCTTAACCGGAAGTATCGCGACCGGTTCAGTCATTAAGCGTTCTTTTTCTTTTTCAATTGCGGTTTGATTATTGTCTTTGGAATTTTCCATCTGTTCTCTCGATTATTGCCGATTGATATCGGCCGATTAGCGATTTAGAGGGCATTCCATATGCCATACCATCGTTATTATTTATCATCCTCTACACCGTAAAACAACTTTTTTTGCTTGTCAAGCCAATCTGAGAATTTTTGTTGTTTTTCGGGCAGCTTAAAAACGAGCATGTATTCGCCCTTCTTATTGGATGGGGCATCGAAAGGGTTGAACATGAACTTGAAATCATCCTCCAGTTTTTTACGGTCGCCGGTATTGGATTCCCATCC
>JAAYTW010000090.1 GCA_012517955.1 Candidatus Zixiibacteriota bacterium
ATAATTGGCGTAATAGCCGATACCGGTAACGGCATGGCCGATGCCCTCCGGGCCGGTGTTGGAATTCCAATTTTCGATTGGATTGGGTGGGCCGGAATTCGATATTGGCGAACCCCACATGTAAAAATAAACCGTATCGCCAAGAGCTGGTTCGAATACTTTCACCGGCGTCAAAGTGTGATTCCAGTAAGTAAAACATACAATATCAGGATGACCGGAATCAATCTGGGCTACATGATAAAGAAAACCTGTAGCGTAATCCGTGTTAAATGTCCAATCGTAGCCAAGCTTGCCCGCTGGCAATGCCGGTGGAGGAGTTGTGAACATATGAGCGGCATCCCAGCGGACGAATTCAAGGAATCCCGGCATGATATCGATATTGTATGTCCCGGGCGCCGAAGGATACATCGGCGGCGTTCCATTCATCCGAGGCGGGCCCGGTAGCGGCCAATCATCGGTATTCATAAAGTAATACAGATAATCGGCGGCTGTGGCAGGTAAAAGCCCGGCATTCACATTCGAGGCATTAGGATGTCCCATTACGACATCCCAATACTGGGTGATATTCACCGCCGAAACCGGAGCGCAGGCATTGTCGGTTGGGTTACCGAGCGAACCTGTCGGCGGCTGTTGAACATCGGGGACATTTGGAATCAATGCGGCAAGCGCGGCGGATGACCCAAATGCAACGATGGCCAAATAGGTCAAGCACCGCAAGACAATAGCTTTTTTCATACGCTTCTCTCCCTCGTTAGAGTTTATAAGTTAAATCTCAAGAAAAATAGTTACTATAAAACTACTTGGTCGACATCCGATACTATTCCATTATCCGCTGCTCTCCATCATTATGTACAATGAAGTTTACAGCCGACAGCATCAACCTTCACGGCCGGGTTCTATAGTCGAGGCCACTCGAATTTATTAAAACATCAAAACACCGGCTAAGCCAGGTCGCGATTTTCCGTTTTGGTGGATTAATTATCTATTGATATTAAAACATATAAGCATGCTTATGTCAAGGTTTTTTTAATATAGCGGTAAATCAGGATTCATTTTAACACGAACCAAACGCGACCAAAACGCGAGCTTGATATCTTGATATAGAGAAAGAATCAACCCTGCAAATTTGACATGATTTATTTTGATAATTGATATATATTGACGCACATGTTTAGGTCGGAAAATAATAAAACCAATTCTAGGCTTTAGATTCGTCGATTCCGAGGTTAAAATGAGCTTACCAAATTTGCTTACGCTGTCGCGAATCATCCTATCACCGGTCTATATGGTTCTCTTTCTTATTGAAAACCCATATAGCCGGTTGGCGGCGACAATCGTTTTTGTGGTCGCTGCCCTAACCGACCTTCTGGATGGTTATTTGGCGCGTAAGCGGGGAATAACAACCGGGTTTGGCAAGTTCATGGATCCTCTCGCCGATAAAATTCTTGTATCGACCGCGTTTATTTCGTTCGTCAACCTTGGATACGCCAAAACTTGGATGATTTCCGTGATTATAGTCAGGGAGTTTTTAATCACGGGATTACGGTCGCTGGCGGCATACAAGGGGATGATTATCACGCCGTCGTTTGCCGCGCAGTGGAAAACGGCCTCCCAGATGGTCGTGATATCCTGTATCCTGGTTTTTATCAACCTGAAAACCTTAATGATTCCCAAGGGATATAATTGGGAAATGTTTTATTCTCCGATGACAAATACGGTTTTTGATACTATGATTCTGATAACGTTGGTCTTAACGGTAGGCACTGGTATCGACTATTTGTTAAAATCGGGCGGATTATTGAAAGGAATTTTGAAATGACATCAAAAGGCCAATCGAAATTTGTCGAATATTTCCATCGCGCTTTCGCCAGCGGCCTGTTCACCGGCCATTTACCCAAAGTGCCCGGCACCTGGGGATCGGCTCTGGCGGTGCTTATTATGTGGTTTTGCTGGCCGGCCGCCTGGTACTACCAGGCGTTGATACTGATATTGGCATACCCGTTTGTAATATATTTCGCCGATAACGGGGTACGCTATTATGGGCATGACGGCCGCCCGATAGTTATCGATGAAATCTATGGACAGGCAATTACCTTGTTTATGGCGCCGCGTAATATACCTGTATATTTTATCGGATTTGTCCTTTTCCGGGTATTCGATGTAATAAAACCGCCGCCAGCCCGGGAATGGGAAAAACTACGCGGGGGGTATGGAATTGTGGCGGATGATATGGCGGCCGGTGTTTATGCCGCTATTGTTTTAGAGTTGATAATTGTATTTTCGAGAAAAATAGGATTGGAGATATTATAATGCGGGCTGAATTGATAACTATCGGTGATGAATTGCTTTTCGGCCAGACTATTGATACCAACGCCGCCTTTATCGGTGAAAAGTTCGCCGAGGCGGGAGTCGAGCTGGCTTTTCACACTACCGTAGGCGATCGGGCCGATGATTTAATCGGGGCAATCGGCTTGGCCATGAATCGGGTTGATTTTGTTTTAACAACGGGCGGCCTCGGGCCAACTCATGACGATATCACCAAAAAAGTGCTTTGCAAATTTTTTAAGCGCCAGCTGGTGTTTCATGAAGATATCTTGAAATCGTTGGAAAAACGCTACTCGGACCTTGGTATCGCGATGCCGCCGGTCAATCAAAATCAGGCACTTTTGCCGCAGGGAGCGAAATTTATCGAAAATAAAATCGGCTCGGCGCTGGGGTTGATATTCGAGGAGCGCGACAAAATCCTTATCGCGGTGCCCGGAGTACCGGCGGAGATGGAAGCGATGGTAACCGACAGTATTGTGCCGATGCTTCTGCAAAAAACCGCCGGACAGGTGATAGTTCACCGCAAGTTACGCACAACCGGGATTATGGAATCGGCGATATTCGAGAAGGTTAAGGATATTATCGACGAAAAATCGCCGATAAAGGTCGCTTTTCTGCCAAGCTATAAGGGCGTCGATATTCGTTTGACCGTGCGCGCCGATAACCGCGCCAAAGCCGAATCCGCGCTGAATGAAATGACGGAAAAATACAAGGAACGTATTGGGAAATTTATTTTTGGTTACGACAACGATGAACTTCCGGCCATAATCGGATATTTGTTGAACGAAAAGAAATTGACGCTGGCGGTGGCCGAATCGTGCACCGGCGGACTGCTTGGTAAAACTATCACCGATATTCCCGGTTCATCGGCATATTTTAAAGGGGGTATAATATCGTATGCCAACGAGTTGAAAATCAATTTGCTAAGTGTACCCCCTATCGCTATCGAAGCGCACGGCGCGGTATCGTCGGAGACTGCCAGGTTCATGGCTGAGGGGATAAGGGAAAAATGCGGCGCCGATATCGGAGTGTCGATAACAGGCGTGGCCGGACCGACCGGCGGTACGCCGGAAAAGCCGGTCGGGCTGGTATATATCGGGTTGGCATCCGACAAAAACACCATAACAAAAGAATTTCGTTTTAAATCGAATCGAGCGACAACCCGAGTGCGTTCGACATATGCCGCGCTGGATATGATAAGAAAACATTTGCTGGAAATCGAATAAACGGTTTAGTAATCGGACTGACCGGCTATCAATTTTGTCATAAATCCGGCTATTATTCTGCCAACCAAACTTATTCCAACGATAAGAATATACACCCTGGTTATGGTCGCCGATGACACGCTAAAGCGAACCCGAAAAACCAAGCCGGTGATATTCGGTCCAAGCCAAGCTCGACATTATATATAGAAATCCCAGAATGAACCGTTCAAAAAAGCGGCGCTTACGGCCTCAACCATTTTTCATACAATTTCATATTTAAGCAGTATCATACAGGATATCGATAACGGCGAAAGCAAAACAACAAAACAATCTCAATTATATAATAATCGTTATCGATAGTATCGTAGAGAAGTTTTTTCGGCAACCAAGCCGCCCAAGATCTAGGCCGCTAACCGAATTGTCTTATATAACCGGCTGTTTTATGCAAAGTGAATTGGTTCAAAACCTATTCTTAATAGTTGAAAGTGGAAACGAATGAGAATGGTGCCGTGTTCTTTTTTTCTACTTTTTTAATAAAATAAGCTTGTCAAAGGCCTAATTACCATTATATTATGGCCAAGTACGGGGAGAGATATGGAATTGCCAATTAACCAAAAGGAGATTTGAATGAGGAAATTCTTGTTGGCGACAGCGGTTGCTTTAATGTTAATCCCCGGGCTGTGCGTGGCCCAGAAAGCCGGCAGCATA
>JAAYTW010000091.1 GCA_012517955.1 Candidatus Zixiibacteriota bacterium
GCCCAGGCCTATCTGGTAGGCGTAATCAAGGATAGCCTCGCCAAGCGCGCCCGATTGCGAAATAAAGGCGACTTTGCCACGGCGCGGTTTGGTTTTGGAAAAGGTAGCATTGAGAGATACTTCAGCGGCGGTATTGAAAATACCGAAACAGTTTGGGCCAATCATCCGGATATTATGTTTCCGGGCGATTTCCAAAATCCGCTTTTCCTCGGCCACGCCGGACCCGCCGATTTCTTTAAAGCCGCTGGTGATAGTAATAACGGCTTTGATTCCTTTTTGGCCGCACTGTTCGAGCGTTTCCGCCACCAATTCTTTTTTAACCATGATAACGGCCATATCGACTGAATCGGGGATTTCGAGCACCGAACGGTAACATTTGAGCGAATGGATAACTTCGGCTTTGGGATTAACCGGGAATATTTTGCCGTTGAATTCATTTATGACCATGTTGTGAAGAATCGCCCGGCCGATAGTGAATTCTTTGGAGGTCGCGCCGATTACCGCGACAGATTGCGGTTTGAAAAAGTAATCGAGTTGTTGTTTAAGCGTATCGTTTGCCATCGTTATCCCTTTCACCTATAATCTTGGCAGTTTCGGGGACTATAGTGCCCGAAGCGCCGTCATTTCATTCAAAATGGCGTCGGGAAATTATTGGCCATCGGCCTATTCAATCCTGACGCACAGGTCAAACTTTAGGCCTGTCGGGTCAGGCTTTAGGCGCCAAGACCCGACAGAACCTTAATATCTTCATTTGGCTTAGGCGATTATAGTTCCCTAAGCGCCTAAGGAATATAGAAAAGTCGGTGGGCTAAGATCAATTATTATTTAAATAGACTCATCTTGACTATCTTCGTTTTTTTATCACCGCATAACACCGCAAAATATACTCCCGAAGCCACATCGCTGCCGGAAGTATTCCAGGTTATCCGATATGTGCCAGGCCGGTAATCGGCATCGGTCAGCGTGGCGACTCGTTGTCCCAGGATATTGTAAATATCGAGCTTGACGTGCGTGAAGACGGGCACGCCAAATGACAACACTGTGGATGAATTAAAAGGATTCGGGTAGTTCTGTGACAGTTCATATTCCTGCGGTATCTCTCCATCCATAATGCCGCCGGATACTTGTAGTCGCTCGCAAATGGCGTTGGCCAGCTCCACCCGCGTATTTCTTCCGCAATCATTGAGTTTAGCCCAGCTGAAATTGGACACCATTGTCTTATTATTGATTACTGCTTTAGTATTGTATGGTGGATTATTTTCCGGAGATTCAATCACATTGCCGACATTATTCGGGTAATGGCCGATGGCATCGGCCGCCATCAATCCCTCGTCATACCCAATACTATCCAGCGCCCAAAAAAGCGTGTCTATCCCGCGAAAATAGGTTGCCGGATTTTGCGTCGCCAGATAAATATCGAAAGAGAAATAATTCTTCAAGGACTGAGGCTGGTTGCCTAACGAATATGCCCCCTCCCAATACATGCCATTCCCGCCGGAGAGGAAATAAATCAAATAAGGCAATACTGGTTCGACCTCTTGGGCAGTAAGCAGGACTTCTCCGTATTCATAGATGCCGCCAATTACATATAATGTATAATTGGATAAGGAATCGACATAATCTGAAAGAACGGATGTTTGCGTTACCTGCTGTCCCGCCCTCATTAGCGTGGAAAACAGCGAATCTCCCGATGGCAACTGATGTGGATTCCAGATCAAGCATTGTTTAAATACCGTTGTCTTGCTATTATTGTATGTGGCGGTACCGACATGAAAGCCCTGAGATACATCAATGGTCGTTTGAAATGGTAGATAGTTCGGTTTGGCGCAGGTAAGTATCATGCTGCCCGCTGTCTGCGGCCTGATTGTCAGGGTTACCCAGCCGTTTATGTTTGTCACACCGGTGGCGTATACTTCAAGACCTTTCCAGAGCGTTACCGAGACACCTGATAACGGCATGGAATTCGATTTTACTTGTATGGCCACGTCAATATTCGAGCCCTGAACCAGCGTGACATAGCCCGGATACTTTACCGACATCTCTTGAGGCATATGCGTCCAGGCAGTCAACACCGGGCAACCAAACAAGGTATTGCCGAAATCGATATCGCGCACCGCCGGATTCATCAGCTTGGTCATGTAATGAGCGAAACTCACGCAGTGCTGGCCCTCTTCGCTGAACAGCACATTATAGAATGATAGTTCTATCGGGTGAGAGGCGAATACCCAACCCCAACGAGTGTTGTACCGACCGGTAACTGAGCCGCCCGGGCTGAAAAGATCGGCCTGCGCGTAACATGGATACCTTGTCCACCACGCGTACGCATCCAGACAATCCATCATGCCAAGGTCGCATGCGATTGAAAAATGAAGGTAATCCATGCTGTCCGTTTCGATAGCATCGAGCAGCCCGTCGTCGTAATTATACATGGCGGCGGTGTTTGAACAGAAATTAGAACGGGGAGCCCCATTGTAATTTTGTGAGCGGACGGCGAAGTAGTCAGGGGAGCCGTGGTTTTCCGAAACATAAATGGCAGGATGGTTTGTGCTGAAATAATTGACCACATCCAAGCCGCTTGGGCCGACAGGGTTGTACGCTCCGCCATCTGGCTGCTCTATGAGCGCGGTCGTATCCACTTGGAAAAACGCGGGAAATATATTGCATATATCACGATATTGCCCCAGATCGCGCATTTGGTCGGCGCTGGATACAACGGCATTCGATAGATAGTCGAAATGCCCGTTGCCCGGGTTTTTTTCATAACGAAGACGTTTCTCCACCCACGTCTTTACTTCAGCTTCGGTGCTGGCCGGCACCCTTCCGACAAAAACATCCGCCCCCATGTCGGCTTGATCCTGCGTGATTTCACCATATATTCCATCGCCGTCAAAATCCCATACACCGTCAACATCCGCGTAATACAGGTCGCAAATCTGCAGGCTGTAAATGCCGGGCAGGTGATCCGTATCGTATGGATCGCATAATCGCCCTGGGATAATCCTGAGGTTTCCCCCCAGAACCACGTAACATAAACCATATTGCCGATACTGGTCGATGATGTAATTGCGGATTTTTTCCTGGTTATCGACGCCTTGGTAGGTTCGATAAATTGAAGTGACATCGACGATGCTGGTCGGAATGCCCCGTTGCGTCAGCCATTCGCCGTATTTCGAGAATTCATGAACTAGGCTGTAATCGGTGATTACGATGCATTCCGGCGGAACGGCCGGCGTCGGGTATCCCTGTCCGGGTTTTAATTTGATATGCGGGATATGCGGAATATTAGCCGGCAGTTCGTCCTCGTTTCTCACCACCGTCCGCAATAACGACAAAGTCAATCGTTCGGCGTTCTGGCTTTGTTGCCGAGGCACTACCGAATAATCGGCGGACTGGCGAGTAACCAGCGTTAAGTCAATTGATTGCGCCAGGACAACTTCGCTGGTGACGGGATTATACCGTACCGGCTTTACTCGGAGAGAAACTATTTTTGCGCCGCGGACATAATCCTGCCTGACAACAATAACCTGATTGGTTCGGCGAGGGTACATTTCATTTGTCCGATAAATAGCCTGGTTGACCTGTTCAAATGCCGGTTGCACGGCACTAACAGACGTCTGCCAGTCTGCCTGTATCGGTCGTATCGGATACGCCACGTTAGCTAACGGAATCTCCGCGATATCGTTGATTATGATGTGGTCTATTTCTTGATTCGGCGGCAGACTGAAACATACTATTTCTTCGGGCAACTGTGGATTACCTATGCTGTCGCCGTTCTGGTATACCGATTTGTCAATAGATGTGATGACTGAATATTCCTGGCCGTCGCGTTCGATGAGCGTCTGAATAGAAAAATGTTCGGGATTAAAGGTCAAAGTTCTGGTGATATCGCCATAGGCAATTTGCGCCGATAATAATAATACGACCGCATACAACAGAAATAATAGCTTTGTTTTACTTTTCATAGCTCCTCCTTTCTATTGTATTATTAATGTTTAAAAACCCTTATATCTCTTATATCTCTTTTTTATGGCCGAGACA
>JAAYTW010000092.1 GCA_012517955.1 Candidatus Zixiibacteriota bacterium
AAAATCGGGGCGGATTTTGTGATGGCCAACGAACTGGAATTTTCGCAAAGCCTTGCAACCGGCGAAGTCAAGGTCCCATCGTATTTTTGTCATTCAGAATCAAGCAGATGTAACCATAATTTCTGTAAAAGCAACGCTTTGATTTACGCAATCGAAAAACAGGGCATAAATTTAAGTAGCGTAATCGCCGTGGGTGACAGCGAAAATGATATATGTATGGTACGGTTCGCCGGAATCGGGGTGGCTGTTTGTTCTAATAATAGCGTGCTTAACGCTGTCGCCGATTATCGGTTAGATGAAAAGCGAATGATACCGATATTGGATTTCGCGAATTGATTTGACCCGTTCGATATATCGGTATTCTGGAACATTCGCTGACGCTCAAAGATGCTTATTTTATCAGTCATAAGGGATACCCACCAATGAAGCCGGTGGTTTTTATCTTATTTATCAAATTTCCCGTTTGCTTTCAGAATGCGGTTTTTTCGCGATGACAATGCCGTTTATAAATCTGAATAGTATTAATAACAACCGGCAAACGGGATAAATAAAATAAGCGAATCGCTATCTCGTAATTCTTGCCGCCGATTTGTTGTGCGATTGCGGTGGCGGCATCTATCGCAAACAAAAGCTAATTGACACAAAGTCCCGTTCCTAAACGAGTTAAATTTTAATTGACATTCGTTATTATAACTGATAATCTATTGTAGATGGGGTTTAATATATAAAGTTACTGTTTTCATTCCGATTAGTAACCAAGGAGGTATTGATGAGGAGAGTTTTAATATTTTCTTTGCTTCTGATTTTATTTTTCGCAGTGTTCTCGCCTGTTTGGGCCCAGGATTGGCAAGGAAAAAGCGGCATAGGAATAAGGGGGCCGTTCATTTGTCCTCTTTTTGTCGGAAAAGATTTCCCCGGCAATAGCGGTAAAGAACCGTTTATGATGGGGTGGGATGGGCAATTCTACCTTCGCTACGGGTTAACTAGCCACTGGGTGTCCGATTTGGCGGTTGGGCTGGCAACATCGTACGATGACAGCACCGCCACCAGTAGCCAATCATTTTCTTTGAACAAAAAAGATAACGCAGCCTATACCCTTCATGGGTTACTCGCCAGTTTGACCTTCAATTACTATTTCTGGTCCGAAAAGAAAATGCAACCCTACGTGATTTTGGGCATGGGTGTGGATGGCTGGTCGGTAAAAAGCCGGACTAATAACGAAATCAGCCATATCACCGATTTTTCCGGGAAGGCGGGCGCGGGTATAAATTATTGGCTAAAAGAGAATTTTACAATCGACCTACAGGCCAGATTAACCTACGCGCTGGCCAATATCAGCAACGACGTAAGTTCGGGATTGGTGAATCCGAATGGTTGGGGAGAATGGAAAACACGCCCATTCCGCGGTTATCTTGAACCATCAATCGGTCTGACTTATTATTTGGGCGGAGACAAGGACACCGATAAAGACGGCGTTTCAGATAAGAAAGATCAATGCCCGGATACACCTTCCGGATGTCTTGTTGATAAAGCCGGTTGCCCGCTGGATAGCGACGGCGATGGCGTTTGCGATGGCAACGACAAATGCCCTGATACTCCTGCCGGTTGTTTGGTCGATGCGCTCGGTTGCCCGATGGATAGCGACCAGGACGGCGTATTCGACGGTATCGATAAGTGCCCCAATACCAAAAGGGGATGTCTTGTTGATGCCAAAGGCTGCCCACTTGATGCCGATGGCGACGGCGTTTGCGATGGCATAGACGAATGCGCCGATACTCCTAAGGGCGCTAAAGTCGATGTCAAGGGTTGCCCGATGGATACTGACGGCGATGGCGTATTCGATGGTATCGATAGATGCCCCAGCACTCCAAAAGGAACTGAAGTCGATGCCAACGGTTGCCCGAAAAACGTTAAGGCTCCTGTGCAGAAAATCACCCTTAATATTAAATATGCCACCAACTCGTACGAACCGGATCCCGCATCCAAGAAAGTGTTGGACGATCTTTCTGAAACGATGAAGGCCTATACCGGCGTCAAGCTCGATATTCACGGATTCACAGATGATGTCGGTGACGCGAAACACAACCAAACCTTATCCGAGAAGCGCGCCGGCGCGGTGATGGAATATCTAATTCAAAAGGGCGTGGATGCCAACAGAATGTCAGCTGTTGGCCATGGCGAAGATCCGCAGTACTTTATCGGCGATAACAAAACCGCCGAAGGCCGCCAGATGAACAGACGTGTCGAGATAAACTCGACCGAATTCGAAGTTAAATAAGGGCCCGTCTGGAGTAAAATCAAAAGGCCGATTCAATGGATGAATCGGCCTTTTTGCTTTTGTATTTTAGTTTGGTGTTTCAAACTAATTCAAGCGACAAATCAACTAAGCTGGTCAGCCAGATAGTTTTGAATTCCCATCTGATTAATTTGGTCGATTTGGGCTTCCAGCCAATCTATATGGTCCTCTTCATCTTTTAAAATCGATTCAAGCAGCTCGCGGGTACCGTTGTCGTGAAGTTCCACCGACTCTTTGATAGCGGCGTTATACGCCTTAATCGCGCCCTCCTCGGATAATTGATCGTTTTTGAGTTGCTTTTCGACATCGGCGCCGATAGTGATGTCATTCAGCTTGCTTACAATCGGGGTGCCTTCCAAGAAAAGAATACGAGCAATCAACTTTTCGGCATGTTTCATCTCATCGATAGCGCGCTTCTCGATTTTCTCGTGAAGTCGTCCATAACCCCAGTTGTCGCACATTTCCGAATGAACCATGTACTGGTTGATTGCGGTAAGCTCATCCGCCAATAGCATATTTAGCGTTTTGAGGATTTTAGGATCGCCTTTCATTTATCACTCCTTTTATCGATATTTTATCGTTTTCTTAAAATCAATTGTAATCTTATTACAATAAATATAATAGGAATTTGTTGTTATATGGTCAAGCAAAATGAAAGCGTCTTTTGAGAAACAGGAGGGGAGTGGTATCCCGCTTTTGTGCTTGACTTGGCTGCCATTCTTTGAGGGTAGCCAAATACCCCTGTCGCGCACCCTCACCGATAGGGGCAGCGAATATTGCGGTAACCCAGAACACCACGAATGTCAGCTTTATCTGG
>JAAYTW010000093.1 GCA_012517955.1 Candidatus Zixiibacteriota bacterium
ATACGCCGATCGCCGTTATCAGCACCGTCAATTTGGGTCGCGCTCGAAGCGGTCGGTAGGCGATTTTTTCAATTGTCACCCCTAACAACGAACAAATCAACATCGCCAAAATCATGACAATCATACAGGCGATTATGGTCGCTCCGCCGATGGTGTTCAATATATAAGGAGCGGCGTAAAACCCGACAAACGCCCCAATCATGAACACATCGCCGTGAGCGAAATTTATGAACCGCAGCACTCCATAGATCATCGTATAGCCAAGGGCAATCAGGGCGTAGATACTGCCCAGAAAAATGCCGTTGACTATCTGCTGCAGGAGTTGATCCATGTCTGGGTCGGCAACCTATGGCTGTATTGTCTCTTTGTAGGTCATCTTGCCATCGATAGGAGCGATTACGACCGCGGGTTTTCGAGCATTGCGTTCGCTATCTATCGTTATCAAGCCCGTGACACCGTTAAAATTGACGGTTGCCGCCAAGGCGTCGCGGATTTTCGCGCCCTCCGTACTGCCTGCTCGCTTGATAGCGTCGAACAAAATCAAGCCGGCATCATAACCCAAAGCAGCCATAGCATCGGGCGTTTCTTTATATCTTTCCTGATACCGTTTGACGAATTTCTGCACCAGGGTGTCTGGCGAATCGGCCGTATAGGCTGTCGTGAAATATGTGTTGGTCAATGAGCTTCCGCCGATTTCCAAAAGCTTGATGGAATCCCAACCGTCGCCGCCTATAAACGGCATATTCATGTTAAGTTCGCGTGCCTGCTTGATAATAAGAGCCCCTTCAGTATAATAACCCGGCGAGATAATGGCTTCAGGATTGGCGGCTTTCAGCGATGTCAACTGGGCGCGGAAATCGGTGTCGCCTTCGCTGTATGCTTGCACCGCTACGATCTCGCCTCCCATTCTGCGGAAAGCCTCTTCGAAAAATTGCGCCAGTCCGACGCTGTAATCGTTTTTAATATCTTTTAAGATAGCAACTTTACGCAGATTCAGCGAATTATAGGCGAACTTGGCCATGACTTCGCCCTGAAATGGATCGATATAGCAGACCCTGAAAATATAATCGCCTTTTTTGGTGACTTCGGGGTTTGTGGAAGCGTTGCTGACCATCGGGATACCGTTTGCCTGACAAATAGGCGCGGCGGCCAAGCTTCGGGATGATGCCACTTCGCCGATTATCGCCTTAACTTTATCCCGAGTGATTAATTTTGTGACAGCAGTGGCGGCTTCCTCGGGTTTAGATTGGTCGTCTTCAGTGATGAGGCGAATGGGTTTGCCCAACACGCCGCCGGCATTGTTGACATCCTCTACCGCCAGAAGCAGGCCGTGATGGGTCGAGAGACCGAAAGTGGCTGTGGTTCCCGTCAGCGATGAGTATTCGCCTATGAGAATTTCATTTTCGGCCGACGGCTTTTGGCCGCAACCGAATAACATAAAGCCGATAAATAAAAACGAAATGACCCAATTCAGTTTCCTCATTTTAATTACTCCTTTTTTAGCAATAATATGAGTAAGGAAAGATTTTTGTCAAGTTGGTGCAAGTCCTATTATCAATAAGTCGGGAAAGGATAATATGTAGTTGGGGAAATCGGAAAATTGTCGTACATGGAGTGAATATGTCGCGATATAAATATCGCGCGGCCTTTTTAGAATACTCTAAAGAGATGTATTGCACAATTGATACTTTATGGCAAACCGCCTATAGTTGACTTAAAATCCCGTCAGCGGTCGTAATATCGGCAAATCCGAACGCAAGATTCAGCAGACTTGCCAGATGCATCTCCTCGTTGATAGAGCCGGTGCCATCCGCAGGAAAAAACACGCGGTAATCGCGATAATAGGCGTCGCGGGCAGTCGATTCACAGCACATGTTGGTCATTATTCCGGTAATGACTAAATCTTCGATTTTTAGACAGCGCAATATCGTTTCCAGGTCAGTATTATAAAAAGCCGAGTACCGATGTTTTAATACAACCTTTTCTCCAGCAACTGGGGCAATCTCGGAATGCACCTCGCTTTCGGGGCTGCCTTCGATACACATCCCCTCCCACCACCAGCCCATGATACCGGCATCAATCCTGTTGGGGTGATGGACATGTTTGGTGTAAATAACCGGCCGACCGGCGTTTCGAAATGCGGCTATCATTTTTTTAATGTTCGGCAATATGGCCAGCCCGCCGCAGGTAAATGTCGGCGAATTAGGGTCGAGAAAGAAATTTTGCATATCGACCACCATCAGGGCGGCTTTCTCTCTATTGAGAATCATCTGATGATTGTTAAAAGGTTTGATTTTATCCAGCCAGACAGTGGTTTTGGCCGAAAGCTGTTCAGGGGTTACATATGACTTCATGGAGTGCTCCTTATTGTATAATGTAGAATAATCTTGTGAGGCATTTCATTATTTAAAACCGGCGGGTAATTTTCCGGTTTCGAACATAGTATTTTTATTTTCGGGTAAGCCTATCGACTCCCCAGATAACCACCGACACTGTCAATCCCACATAAATCGGATCAATCCCAAACCAGTAGTCTCGGCCGTATATCAACGATGGCATCATCCAGATAAACGCCGCCGCGCCGGAAATCAACATATTGGCGAAAGCGAAACGCGGCGTCATTTTCCAGCGCGCCGAAAAAGAGCTGGCCAAAGGAATCATCAGGGCGCAAGTTTGAATTGTCCCGAATACATACCAGATATCCACCACCGATTTAAAGTACAAAGCGATAAAAACCGAAATCAGACTGGCCGCGACAACTCCAATCCGTGCCATTTTTGTTACGCTATGGTCATGTGCCAGGATACCCGATTTCGCCCGCATGATTATATCGCGTCCAAGCGTGGTGCCAGCAATCAGCGCTTCCGTATCGAGCGTCGACATGGCAGTAGCGAATAATCCCAGCATAAATACCGCCTGAATAATCCCCGGCAAAAACTGGGCTCCAAGTTGCGGAAACGCGGCCACCGGATCGGTAAGGTTGGGCATCAAGGCGCGCGCGTACATGCCGGTGAACGTTGTTAAAAAATCGAACGCCACCCAGAACAATATCGAAACCAGAAGCGAATTACGGGCGACTTTGGCCGATTTGGCGGCAAAACAACGCTGATAAAACATCGGCTCAACCAAAGTCGCCAGCGCGATAAAATACCAGACAAACACATACGACCCCGGCTTGGTTCCTTTCCAGGTAAAATGGGTAGGGGGCAGATTGCTCTGTAAAAAATCCATACCGCCATACGTAACCGCCAGAAATATTAAAGCCGCGCCGAAACCGACAAACATTATAAAAAACTGCACGATATCCGGAAAAACATCTCCCCAGAGACCGCCGGAATACACATAGAATATAGAGAAAAAAGCGCCCAGGATAACTCCCAGCGTTAAAGAAATTCCAAAGATAGAATTTCCCAACTCTCCCATTTGTAAAATATAGGCTGCCGGAAGAGTCGTCAAAAAAACGAAAATCGCGCCGGTAATAGCGGTTTTTTTCCCGTACACCCGTTCGAACTGGTCGGGAATTGAATAATGTTGTGTATCACGGGCCTTTTTTGCCAAAAACATTGCGAACAAAAATGCCGCGATATAATAAGGCATTCCGAATACTAACCAGTTCGATATCCCCTGCTTGAACGAATATTCGCCGACGCCAAGCACGCCCCCGTACCAGCTCGATACGATACTGGCTACAAAAGCCGGAAGCGACAACCTCCGGCCCATTACCAGGTATTCGGTGGCATCCGATTTGATTTTGCGGAAAAACCCCAACCCGGCGGCGAATAGAAACGCCAGGTAGGTTAAAAGCAGAACAATGCTCTCGCCGCCGTAAGTAGATTTCATCAGAACGCCGAATTTAGAGATATGTAATAGTTAGTCGGCGCGCCGACAATATAGCGCGGTTCACCCGGAGAATCCATGTAGGCGGAAGCGACATATTTTTTATTCGTAATGTTATTGACTTTAAGCGAGGCTTTTAACGAATTAAAGCCGATTAGACTGCCGAAATCATATGATATATCGCCATCCAGAAGATGATAACCGTCCAATCGATATTCTTCGCCGTTGTCGATATATTGTTTGCCGACATATCGTCCGCCAAGACACAAATAAATTATCCCGAGCGACGGTACATTAAACGAATAATCGATTCGGTAGTTGGCCAAGATATCAGGACAACCGCCTATTGTCATACCGGATCGATCGTACGTAATCGACTGCCAGAGGTCATAGTCGAAACCATACTCCGTGTAATCGGTAAACTTGCTGTCGTTTAGGCTGATATTACCCGATATCCGCGGCCCGTTTATCAACTGAGAATTAAGTGATATTTCTAATCCCTGATGAAGAGTTTTATCGGCGTTACCGGAAATCGGCTGGCCGTTATCGTCGATTTGCCCGGCGTATGGTATAAGTTCGTCCCGCATCTGCATCCAATAGTAGTTGACAGAGCCGGTCATGGCAAGAAAATCGGATTTCACGTTGAGATTGGCGCCCGCTTCAAAATCTAACAATTTTTCCGGTACCAGGCTCTTTCCTATGAATTTCCATCCATTGCCGGTTGCGGTAAAATTCGCCGGTTTGTATTCCGGATTCGACCAGTAATCCTGAGGGTCGTAGATATCTTTGAATGCGGGCGGCCGAGAGGCTGTTGAAATACTGG
>JAAYTW010000094.1 GCA_012517955.1 Candidatus Zixiibacteriota bacterium
ACCGGCGGAATCGGCACGGCTCTTGGAATAATCTACAACGCCCACTTTTCCGGAAAGAAAATCCATGTCTGGGTCGATGAGACCCGGCCGGTACTGCAGGGGGCTCGTTTGACCGCCTGGGAGCTTAACAGAGCAGGCGTGCCTCACACAGTGATTTGTGATAACATGGCCGCTTCATTGATGGCGCAAAAAAAGGTCGATTGCGTGATAACCGGCGCCGACAGAATTGCCGCCAACGGCGATATCGCCAACAAAATAGGCACCTACAATTTGGCGGTGTTATGTTCCTACCACAAAATCCCGTTTTATGTGGCCGCGCCTTCCTCGACATTTGATGTAAATTGCGCTACCGGCCGGCAGATTAAAATCGAACAACGCTCTCCTGATGAGGTAAAGAAAATCGGCGGTTTACCAATCGCGCCTGAATCGACTTCGGTTTACAATCCTGCTTTCGATATTACTCCCCGCCAATTGATAACCGCAATAATCGACGAACGCGGCATTCATAGGTTTGACTAAGTAGGCCCACAAATAAAAGCGCCCCCGCGATTATCGTCGCAGGGGCGAAAAGGACTGTGGGCCGTATGTGGGAATCCTCCGGAGGGGGGTAGAGGACCGCCCAGCTGGCCCACAATCAGATTAGTTGATTATCGACTGATTCTATTCCCCCATATCTTGAACGGTTCCTAATTGTTCGTATTTTGAACCGGGTTCGTAACTATTATCCTCATTAGAGGTTGTCGGACCCTTTGTTCCGCATCCCACAATTGTGAATATAAGCATTATCATGGATAATGTCAAGAAGAGTGTTCTACGCATTTAAACCCTCCGATTTTTGATTAAGGTTATCATCCAGCTGTTCTTTAAGCCATTTAGCTTCAAAGGCTTTCTTAAATTTCGCCAAACGCTCGTCACTAATCCCCATCGGTTTTTCCGGCGTCGCCTGCAGGTTTTTTATGGCTGTTTGAGTTGCCATGAACCCGCCCGATTGCACTTTTACTTTAAAAGCGACATCTTCTTGCATATACTTTCACCATTGATGTTCAGGCGATAAAAATAAACGCCCGAGCCCACCTTTTGACCGGAATCGGTTGTCCCGTCCCATATAAAGGAGTGGGTTCCGGGTTCAAGATATCCGGCGGTTATTTGTTTTATTTTTGCCCCCGTTATATTAAAAATCGCTATCTGAACGTCGGCCGCTTGTGTCAGGTCCAACCTGAAGTTGGTGCTTGAGTTGAATGGATTGGGATAATTAGGCACGGCGGTTATATGAGCCGGCATTAAATTCTCATTATCATCAATGTCCTGGGCGGCGCCGACGCTGATATCCACTGTCATTTCGGTGGCGGAGTTGCTGATATTAGTCAACGCGACATTTGTGACCGCTCCTGAATATGAATTTGTGTTCAACCCGCCGGAACCGTTTATTTGTCTTACATCTGACGAGCCTGGAAATGGATCGCCCGCATTGCCTTGATTGGCTCCGTGTTCAAGTTGCCAAAGCCCATCTGCTTGAATAAGCGCTACTTTATAATGCGATGAATATCCACAACCCGGCCACCATTCGGATGAATTGCTATATACGTTATCATCGATATGCCAAAGGAAAAGTCCCGATGCCGGCAAGCATGCATCGTATCCGACCTGCTGCCGATTTTCGACGAGAAAATATTCGTTGCCAGGTTCGCCGTTTGTCCATAAACAATAAATTATAGGTTCAGATTCCACCGCAGGAACGGCCGCCTCTGAAAGATTCAATGCCGGCGTCAACATGGTCCCCCACCCTAAACATAATTTTGAATAAGCATCAAGATGCGCCGGAGAGCTTCCCAGAGTGCCGTTCCAACTTCCCGCCGCCATCAAACTCCACCGACCAACGCCGGCGGAAGTATAATCGGTATCGTATAGGTCTATCAACCCGAATACGTGACCGAGCTCATGACAAAACACCCCGCATGTCATATCCCCTGGACTGACCCAGTATTCCGGTTGAATGGAATAGGCACAAATATAAACCCCATCCCGCAGGCGAGGGATAATTTCCCATTGATGCGACCAAATATCATCATCGGACCCGGTATATTCGGCTCCAGGACCGGCGTGAATGATAACCAGGCCGTCTACAAAACCATCCTCATCGTTGTCAAATTGCGAGAAATTGACTTGCGGATTGATAAGGTCAACGATATCTTCAACCAATTTCTGCGAATTATAGGGATAAGTGCCCGTTCCATTCCGGGCGTTTACATAATAAGCATACGTTTGCGGCGCCCGAATCCAACCCAAATCGGATGGCGATTGTGGAGTGGTAATTGTCAAATTGTTATGCGATACTTCGAGATAATAGTTAACAACCGTTCCGGTACGATTGTAATATAGCAGCGTATCGAATTTTACGGCATTGACTTGAGCGATTTTATCGCTGAAATCGACGAGTATGGTTAAAAGTTTCGTTTCGCCTGTCAAAGCCGCTTTTCCCAATGGATTTATTCCTGTCAAGAGCGGCCCCGATTCGGGCGTATCTATTCCCATACCCCGCAATTCCGCTTCATGGCGCATATAATATGGCGCCGTAATCCGGCCTTCGCTGATTGCTTGTCTGAGCTGGGGACTGGCCGGCATCGCGTCAACATCCGCGACCCATATTAGTCCCAGCGCCATTCCAAATAAAAGCGATACGAGAATCAACGAGATACGTGGTTGCTTGACGTTTATCGGTCTCGGCCGTCCGGCGTAATACCGTTTTTGTTGCCGATATCTGACGCTCGGCTGTTGTTTTTTCGACTTTCTTTGAATTGTCTCCGTTATCATATATTCTCCTTTAGAATCTTAAACCCGCAGCAAAAGCCAGAGTGATACCTTTTGTGCCATTGGGAATTAAGGACCCATAATTGGCCCCCGCGAAATCTATATGAAATGGCCCCATATATATTCCCATACCTGCGGAATACATAACGCCTCTATCGCCGCCCATCGATACTCCCGCCCTAAGTGGAAAAAGGCTTATCGGCCGATACTCTATTCCGGTCGATACTCTCGGATTGGTAGAATATGAACCCGACGATGATGTCCCCTGGGTCCAGTCAAAGCCCCAAGTGACCTTTTTCCAATTTCTGGCTAAACCGAAACGGATTTCGGCCGGTATCGTGGATGAAAACCCGTCGATATCGTAGGTTGTATCGCTATTCTCGACGAGAGAATCGTTAACCTCATCATCGCTCATCGCCTGAAAAGTAACGGGATTCATATGAAACGCGAATCGAGTCTCTTCGGTATCCTTATTCCAGTTAATCTTCGAATAGATATTCCTGATTGAACCGGTCACCGTCCAGTTGTTGGCGAAATTTATGGCCGCGCCCAAATCGACCGAATGACCCGATCCACCTAAAGCCTGCCTGATTATGGCATAGCCGTCGCCGGTGTATCCGGTATCTGTCGTGAACACGCCGCCCTGAGCTTCGATAATTTTTTCGTAGGCGATTCCATATAAGTAATGATAGGTTGCGCCGACAGCCAGTTGTCCTGTCGACCACGATTTAATCGGATGACCATAAGAGATAGAACCATCCGCTAACGCCTGGGCCTCGCCGCGGCTATCGCTTAAACTGACATTCGGTTTGACTGCGTTTCCATAAAGAAGAAGTTGAAATGGGTCCTTGTCCAATTTGATTTTAGATTCGCCGATTCCCCGAAAATTGACCGCGAATCTCCAGACCGAGAAGTTCATGCTTCTCGCTTCTCCGGCAAAATTCAGGCTGAGTCCTTGGCCGGGAATCCTATCCAGGATGGCTTCTTTATCATCGTCGTTAAGAAATTTGCCGGTGTATGTGTTGTAATCGTCAAGGGAGAAGCTGTTGTTTTTCAAATCGATTCCGAAGCTTATGAAATCTAACGTGAATGCCGGGTTTGCCGAAAGGCCCAAATTGGCGGGATTATAATTCGCGGCTTCCAGGCCGAAAGCCAGAGCCGAATAGGCGTCCCCCATAGCCATAGCCCGGGGATTCGCCTGGTTGCCAGCCATAAGTATCGGGCTATTGACAACCATGATTATGGCCGCTGCCAACAATATTTTTCGGATATTTGATTTCATTTCTATTTCCCCTCCATTTTTATTTATCATCGTCCCAAAGATTATCGCCGGCGTTTATCTTTATTCGCGCTGTCGCCCGTATTCCCATATAATCGGAGCCTTGGATATAGCTTCCATTGGAACCGGTAGGCGTCAAAACCACCTTGGGCGCTATATAAACTTTGTCGTTATCGAAAATGAGGATTTCCTGCGAATCCAGTGAATCTTCAAATACCGATGTTACCGGCTCGACTGCGTAACCATCATCGTCGGTGACAGCCCTGTTAAGCGCAAACGGCCCGATAACAAGCGAGTTCGGATCGGTGAAAATAGTTGAGTCTCCGACCGTGCCGATATAAAGGCTTACACTGGCGCCTATCGGCAAGCGATTCGAAAGGGTCGCCGTTATTTTGCCGTATCCAAATGTTTGTTCCAGGTCAGGAACATCCCCTTCGTTGATATCAGATTCGTTTATATCAAGGTCGACATTGATTGTATCATTAAGCGAAAAGGCCAATGGCGACACGATATTGACCAGTCCGAAAAAGTAATCGCTGCTGGTAATTCTAACGATTTCGCCGTCGGGATTAAACACGGCCTGTCCGGTTATCGCTATTCTTTCGGGTGGCGGGTTTAAGAACGTGGCCAGTTGTTCCGGACCGAGCCTCAACACGGTGGCCCGAGGAGGATCATAGCTGTTGATTTTGCCATTTATTCGACCTGTTAGTCTTAAATTTTTCGTAAAATCTTGATTATTAATCATTAAATTTACGTCAGCATCGGCGGTGCTGTTATTGTATATGGTCAGATTCAGATTGGCGTGAGTAAGCTGGGCCTGATTTATTTCCTCAGGGATATCGACATCAGAATAGATTGTATCTATTTCAATTGATGTCGGTTTCACCTGTCCCACTATCGATCTCAAGACGATACTTGACATATTTATCGCCACTTTGAGCGAATCGGTACTGGTAAACGTTCGTTGGTCGGGCGCCGATGCCGCGAT
>JAAYTW010000095.1 GCA_012517955.1 Candidatus Zixiibacteriota bacterium
CAATACGACAGCCGAATACATTCTTCTGCCTGACAACAGAATCAAAGTTATCAATCGCTGCCTAAAAGCCGATAGCAGTCTGATTTCCGTCCAAGGGATAGCGCGCAAGGAAGATGAAAACGGGCCAAATGCCAAACTTAAGGTGAGGTTCGCTCCATCCTGGATCGGCTGGCTGCCGTTTGTCTGGGGAACATATTGGATACTTGATCTTGCTCCTGATTATTCCTACGCGGCCGTGGGGGACCCCTCGCGAAAGTACCTGTGGATATTGTCTCGGACACCACAACTGGACAACTCGGTATATGACTCTATTATATCCAGGATGCGAAACATGGGATTTGATACTGACCGCTTGATTTTTACAAAGCAACATTACTAGCTATAAGCGAAAATCAATACCAACGGACAAGTATACCACGTTATGGATAACCGATATTGGCTTGCATTGAGCGCTGAGTTGTTTGAATGATACACCTCAAATAACCCTGGACGGTTTTTTGTTTTACGGGTATCCTGTCATCCCAGGGTACTTGCGGGTGGCATCAATAACTACACCCTGAATCTTCTAACAGGATAACAAGTTTCGGTCCGCGACGTTGGTGTAACGCCGGTCCAATCTTCTATGGCAGTCGATTTCATCTTAATCCTGATATAAAAATATCTGCGACATATATTACGAAAATTATAGATGCAGAGAATTTTATAAAAAGACACATATGAGACAATATGACATTTTATACGGAGTTATTGGCAATTTATCTTGATTCAATCGATTCCAAATCTGGATTTGCTGATTTAGAGAATCGTTTGGCTAGCTCCAAGCGAAGTCGCCATCTACCGGCTTGCATTTTCGCCCGCACGGCATTAGGTTCAATGCCGGTGATTTCGGCGATTTCACAATAAGAAAGACCCCAATGCATGGATAAAACAACCAATAATCTGATATCCCCCGGTATAAGGGCGATTGCCTTGCTCAAGATATTACAGGGCAAGGGGTTTGGTAAAACGGATTCCTCATCAATATATCTATAATTTCCATAATCGGCTGGCTGTCTTTCGCTTTTATCATCGCCCGATAAACCGGTAAGGTAAATTTCGGATAACGATTTTAATAATAACTTCCGAAAATCTATCGGGGCGGAGGCCTTTTTCCACCAATCAAAAGATTTCCGGTAACACTGCTGAACCAGGCCTTCGGCTTTTGTTTCACTACGGGTCAAACAAAATGACATCTGCCAAAGAGAATCCAAATAGGGAAAAGCTCCCGCCTCAAATTCTTTTCTTAACGTTTCTGGTGATTTCATGGCTCTATACCCCATGATAAAAAGCTGTAAGCTATTACTGGACAATCAATTAATTATTACTAATTTAAGACAATATAAGATTTTATGATGAGCATGTCAAGAATAATTTTTAAATAATGATTTAATAAATTTCAAGTTAGATACATAGTAATTGGTAATGCGATTCATTATGCCGCTTGCCTTAATCGGTGACGTAAAGTAGTATATATCCATGGTAAAAGGGGTTGGACTTGGCACGCGCGTAACCGTCATTGGCGGTGGGCCTGCCGGCCTGATGGCTGCTGGGGTTGCGGCCGCGGCTGGGGTGGAAGTTATTCTTTACGAAAAGAAAGACTGCCCCGCCCGAAAACTTCGCCTAACCGGTAACGGGAGATGTAATCTCACTAATACGCTTCCCTTGGAAAATTTCATCGATCACTATGGTAAAAACGGCAAGTTCCTGCGACCGGCATTCAGAAGGTTTTTTGCGCCGGAGTTGTGTCGGTTTTTCGAAGGTATAGGGGTAAAATTGGTAATCGATAAACGCGGCCGAATTTACCCAAAAAGCGATAGCGCCGAACAGGTAGCCGAATCTTTAGTGGCTTGGGCAATCGACTCCGGCGTTAAAATCAAAAGCGGTTCGCCGGTCGCCAAAATCGCGGCGGAGGATAATCGGGTCGTGGGAATACAGCTTACGAAATCTGAAACGCTTATCCCGGCTAACCCGGTGATAATAGCGACCGGCGGCAAATCATACCCGGCTACCGGGTCATCCGGCGATGGTTACCGTATGGCTGAGTCGGTTGGGCATACGATTATGCCGGTTTATCCCGCCAGCGTACCTCTTGTCACCAAAGGAACAATAGCGCCGAGCCTGAAAGGAATAAGCATCGAATCGGTAATCGCTGACTTGAAAGTCGGCGGTAAAATCGTCGCGCAATCCGAAGGCGACCTGCTGTTCACCCATTTTGGTGTATCCGGGCCGGTCATCCTGAATATAAGCAAATACTGCGTCGAGCAATTGAGGGCCGATAATCATCCTATATTATCGCTTGATTTAATCCCCGAGTATTCCGCCGAACAAATAGAAAAAAAGCTGTTAGAACATTATAAAATCTCCGGTAAGAAACAAATATC
>JAAYTW010000096.1 GCA_012517955.1 Candidatus Zixiibacteriota bacterium
GTAACCGATAAACAAACCGGTTTACCCATCCCGGGCGCGCGAATCATGATTGATAAGTCGAGCATGGGGGCCATGGTAAATCCCGCAGATGGTTCTTACGTTATTCTGAACGTTCCGCCGGGTGTTTATACTCTGATTGCAGATTGTATCGGCTACAATAAACTGACGGTAACCAATGTCGTGGTTAACGCCGATGTCACGACGGAAACTAATTTTGAGTTGGTATCGGAAGCCGTTAAAGTAGGCGACATAGTTGTCGAAGCCAAAAGGCCCGATATTACGAAGGCGGTCAGTACCGAAATACATATTTCTAAAGCCGCTATTGACGCTTTGCCGGTTCAAACTATTGAAGGCGTTCTGAAGGCTCAGACCGGCGTCGTATCTCAAGGTGGAGCTTTGCATGTTCGCGGTTCGCGCGCCGGCGAAATCGGTATAGTTGACGATGGCGTACTAATTAAGGACCAGTTAGGCGGTTACGGCGGTATCAATGCAGGTGGAGCCGACGCGACCCCGATTTCCCGTTTATCGATGAATTTTTCGGCTCAGGATGTTGAAGACATTTCAATCATGAAAGGTAATTATTCAGCCGAATATGGCGATGTTTCTGGAGCGCTTATTACAACCCAAAGACGCGAAGGCAACAACCGGGCGACGAGTTTTGGCGGCACATTTATGACCGATGATCTCGGTTCAAAGAGCCTAAATAAATATTCGTTCAACCAGGATCGTTTAGATATGAACTTGAGCGGTCCGGTTCCTTTAATTTCGGATAAGTTGTTTCCGAGCTTAGGACTAAAATGGCCCGGCGAGAAGATGGCATACTATGCCAGTTTCAGCGTCGATAAATCTGATGGTTACGTCGATTACAATAACTATGGTTCGATAAAATCCAAAATAAATTACGGGCACGAGGATTTCCTGGGAATAGAAATCCCCAATCGTCGTGTCAATAAATATACCAGTCTTGCAAAACTGACCTGGAAACTCGACCCCAATTCCAAATACAAACTTAACCTCCGCTATAGCAAAGATTGGGATAATGCTTTAAATTTCAGCTACGCTTTTCTTTACAATCCGGAAAACGCCGGATATGTAAAATCGAGCCGCGAAATTTACTCGGCTTCGCTTTCGTTCAATCCGCCGTTCTTGCAAAACACATTTGGAGAAATATTATATAGCCAGGTCTTGCAAACATATGAACGTCTTCCAGGAAAAATGAGCCCATCTAATTTCTACGTACCGATTATGGCTGGTGCCTGGGAGATATATGATGATGCAAACGGTAACGGCAAATGGGACGCAGCCGAAAAATTTGTCGATCTTAACGGTAATCATACTTGGGATGTAGGCGAACCTTTCGAGGATGTCAACGGCAACGGCCGTTGGGACGATGCCGAGATAGTATATAACGACGTTTACTATGTTGACACCAACAACAACGGTTTATATGACGACGGCGACTCCACCTACTATTTTGTGGATACCCTCGGCTATTACTCCGGTGATGGTGTTTACAATGAACAGCTTGCCTACAACTACAACACTGATAATCCGGAACCTTATTTCGATGGTGATTCGAGCTTAGGCGAACCTTTCACAGATGTCAATGGTAATGGCGTGTATGATCGCGATACCGATATCTGGTCGGCTTCTAACGACCTGGATCACAATGGCCGCTATACCGGGCCAAATGATGACTGGTCGCAAGGAATCCCATATGTTGATAGGAATTTAAACGGCCGCTATGACGCTCCCAATGAACGGTATGATTACGGCGAGGCCTTTGTCGATGTAAACGGCAATGGTAAGTGGGATAATACCGACGGATTCCTCGATTCGGGATTTGATCGCTGGGCGCAATATCATTACGACTATACCAGGACCCGGACGCTTAAATTTGATATAACCAGCCAATTATCCCGACATCACCAATTGAAATCCGGATTCGAATTCAAGTTCCATAGAATCGAGTATCAGGATCTTCAATATCCATACAATAATTACAACGGTGTTGATGATGGTGGACCCTGGTCTAATATAACTCGAGTTATCGAGAGAAGGGATACCGATGGCGACGGCATAGCCGATACCAACATCTATCAAACCTATTCGCGTGGGGTATTCCGCGATTTCTATACCCGTACTCCTAAAGACGGCGCATTTTATATTAAAGATAAAATGGAATATGGTGAGATGATAGCCGATATCGGCCTTCGTTATGAGTTCTTTATCCAGGCACGGGAAGCCAAAGATAGTCTCACCTTAAGCAAAGAGGGAATCGATATGCTGATTGTGGATTCCCATCAAAAACTGGCGCCCCGCGTAGGTTTCGCATTCCCGATTTCGGATAAGGCCAAATTGATGTTCAATTACGGACATTTTTATCAGCGGCCCGGGTTTTCGAAATATTATCAGCGCGCTACTCAGGCATCGAATGCCTTTAGCGTAATCGGTAACGCTAACATCGACTACGAAAAGACGATTTTGTACGAGGTCGGAGTACAATATGCTATCGCTGAGGGATATAGATTAGATTTTTCGGGATACTATAAAGACCAATACGGCCTGCTAAATACTATACCTGTCAGTCTGGCCAGCGGTTCAAGCGAAGTACAGGCCAATGTCGATTACGCCAGAGCCAGGGGTTTGGAAGTGGAATTCGAAAAGCGCTATGGTCAGTTCCTCTCGGGATCGATTAAATACGAATATACGTTCGCTTATGGCAAAAGCTCAAGCGATCGTTCCGATTATTATATACGTTTTGCCGGCGGTGAGATTTCGATTAAGGAAAATCCGCTTGATTGGGATATCCGCCATACTTTGACTTTCAATAGCAGCATTACCGTCAATAAAGGCGACCATCCGCACTTTGGAATTATAAAACTACCCGATAACTGGAATGCCAGTATTCTCTGGCAATTTAAAACGGGTCAACCGTTTACCCCTTCAAACAGTTACCCCGGTCTTCATTTAAGAACCGGCGAATCTCCATTACCGAACTCAAAAAGAAAACCGGCGACATCGACAGTTGATTTTAGTTTGGAAAAGAATTTTGTCGCTTATGGTTTAAATTATTCGTTACAGTTGACCGTTAATAACATATTCAACACCCGCAATGTCTACGACGTTTATAGCGGCACAGGTTTGGCATATTCGAGCCTTACTTATAACGGGCAAATTTTGACCGGTCAGGACATCGACGCCGATCCGCTCAATTATTTGAGCGGCCGGCAGGTGTTAGTAGGGCTTTCAATCCAGTTCTAAAACAAGGATTTAAAGATAATTTTGGAGGTAGATAATGGTAAAGATTAGGAATCATAAACCGCAACTATACCAATCCCCCCGGGGATTGACGGTGATTATTGCGGTTTTGATTTTGCTGGCTGGCTTTGTGAATCCAGCAAATGCGATGACTGAATATAGTTATGATGGGGATTCACCCGGGCCGCTATACAAAACAGCGGTCACCCCTAACAAACAATTAAGAGTTCATCGCGTCTCAAATGTTAACTTTTCCATAACCAACTATGGAATGTTCGGCAGCCAGGGGCGAGAAGAGATCGATTCGTTAACTGGAGAACCTGCGCCATCCTGCGAATTCCCGGCCGGCTCTAACCTGGAGTATTTATTTCAAGGCGCATTATGGATTGGGGCTGTCGTTGAAAGAGCTAATAATCCAGGTGTCTATGATACACTGGTTTCTATCGGCAACGATGGCTGGTGGGGTAGCATTTTCGAGATGTACCCAGCGACTCCACCCGGTGGCAATATACTCATGTTATCCACACGAGGTAAAAATTCGCCGCCTTATGCCGATTCGGTTGGTACTATCCCCAGCGATTTGCCCAACCGCACGTTCCGAGCGATTTCCGAACAAGATTTCATTGCGGTGTTTTATGATACGAACACCACAGCTCCAACTCCTGACCCAAACGACGGCCGTCCTCATAATCCGCTTGGCCTGAGAATAGTCCAGAAAAGTTATTCGTGGTCATACGAATATGCTGAAGATTTCATCCTTATCGATTTTGAAATTACAAATATAAAGGACCGCGCTCTTAAAAACGTTTGGATAGGTTTGTATATCGATGCGGACGTTTGGCACATGTCGGAAGCTACTCATGGTAATGCCGAAATGGGCGCCCAGGATGATATTTGCGGATTCTTGCCGTGGTACGTTGATCGCAATAACGATTCAACGGAGATTTATACTGCTTGGATTGCGGATAATAATGGGATGGGGGTCGCTGATGCACCTTCATTTAGCTCAACTTCGGCTAGAGGCGTGTCGGGTTGCCGAGTTGTGAGAGCACCAACCAGTAATTTCGAATATGGCTTCAACTGGTGGATTTCCAACGTGACGGCCGATTACGATTGGGGTCCGATGACGAGCCATAATGATTCAATCTTAAACCGTTTATTTCCCGGCGGTGTATTTCCGGGCGGCGGAAAAGGCACCCCCGGCGGCGATAGAGCCAAGTATTTTGTAATGTCCAACGGCGAATTTGATTACGATCAAATATATTGCAATCTTGATTGGACTCCTCAAGGATGGGTTCGTAATACATCGCAGGATCCGAACGATTTGGCTAACGGTTACGATACCAGATACCTATATTCTTTTGGGCCTTTTGATTCGATACCAGCCGGCGGGACATTACCATTAACCGTGGGCTATATTTGCGGAGCGAATCTTCACAAAGATCCTCATAACTATCAGCTCAATTTAAGAACCCGCACGAGCGACAGAAACGCAATTAATACCTATTACAGCAACCTGAATTTCAGCGATTTCGCCACCAACGCCCAGTGGGCCGAATGGGTATATGATAATCCCGGTAGGGATTCATGTTATGTTGACGGAATCTGGCAAGTTGATGGAGACAGCGGCGATTTTCGCTGGGTTTATTCAAATAACGGCCGCGATTCCACCAAGTATTGGATAAAAGGCGATGGCTGCCCAGATTTCCAAGGACCGCCGCCGCCTCCATCGCCGCGCATAGACGTAATCACGGACCGCGGTTATGTAAAAGTAGTATGGTCCAGTCGAAATCCCGCGGGTTATGGACCGAGCCCTGAGGATTTTATCGACCCATTCAGCGGCAAGAAAGATTTCGAGGGATACAAGATTTATGTTTCCTACGATGAATTGAATTGGACTCTTCGCGCCCAGTACGACCGAATCGACTGGATACCGGTTACCAGAGACAGTATTTGGAATGATACGACCGGTCAGTGGCAAAGATTTTGGTCAATCAATAAAGACAAAATTTATCCGCTTACAACAGATGAAGTTCTGGCTATCGACCCCAATGCCGAATTCAATCGTCCAGCGGATTCATTGACGACTATCCGTTATTGGATGCCTCAAGACCTCAATCTTGGTTTGGATGCGTTGATTGACAGCATAGAAATTGTGGCGCCGGGCGACACTATTTTCCATTACAAATATATCATGGATAATCTGCAAGAATCACGCGGGATATATTTCGCGGTATCGGCGTATGATTTCGGTAATCCGCAAACCGACCTTTCACCGCTCGAATCGGCTCGTTCAATCAATTCAACGCTGGTCTATCCGGTTAGAAAAACTGATCCATTGATAGTTTACCCGAATCCTTACAGAATCGATGGTATGTACCGGGAAGATGGGTATGAAGATCCCGACAGCAGCGGTTGGCATGAACAAGATAGGAGGATTTGGTTCTCCAATTTGCCGGATGATCAATGGGCTATTATCAGGATTTGGACCCTTGATGGCGATTTAATAAGAGCCTTGACCTATGATCCGCGAGAATCAATGGGCAATCCGCCCGGCATAATTTATTGGGATTTGATTTCCAGAAATACGCAAGCGGTCGTTTCCGGTATGTATCTATATTCCGTCGAGTACCATTCGATTGTGGACGGCGTGCCTAACAAGCCGTCTGAAATCGGTAAATTTGTGATAATTAAGTAGCGAGGAGGCCATAAACATGTCAAAGAATACTTTAATTGCCGCACTCGCGATTCTGTTGTGCCTGCCCGTTTTTGCGTTCGGCCAGGCCAAGGTCGGGACCGCCGGTGCGCAATTTCTGAAAATAGGAGTGTCCGCCAGATCGGCGGGAATGGGGGATGCATTCATCGGCGTGGCCAATGATGCTTCCGCCCTTTACTATAATCCGGCAGGCATCGCCAATCTTGAAAACAGAGAAATCGCGGCAACTCACATAGAATACCCGGCCGACATTCAATATGAATTTATCGGCCTTGTATGGCCGACGCCGCAATGGTATGGTGCGATTGGCCTCGCGACCTATTGGCTTCATACGGATGATATGATAAAAACCGATTACAGGCATCCGCGAGGAACCGGCCAGACCTTTAGCGCCGCTGATATGGCCATGGCTTTTACATACGGCGCCAGCTTGACTGATCACCTTTCGATAGGCCTAAGTTTTAAATATATAAATCAGCTTCTTGAAACCGAAAGGGCGCATGGTTGGGCGACGGATGCCGGCATTTATTACCAAACCGGCTACCGCGATTTCAAGCTTTGTATGATGTTGGCCAATTTCGGCCCGGATATGAAGTTCATTGAAGAAACTTATCCGTTGCCGATGGATTTTAGATTCGGGTCATCAATCAATATAATACAAAGCGATATGAATAAACTGACTTTTGCCCTTCAGGCTTCGCGGCCTAATGACAATCTCGAGCGGTTCAACGGTGGACTTGAATACTGGTATAACGATATGTTTGCTTTAAGGGTGGGCAAAAAATTCAACTACGATTTCGGTAAGAATGGATTTCTACAATCAGGTGGATTTGACGACAGGCAGAGCTTCAGCGGATTAACCTCTGGAATAACGTTCGGGGGAGGAATCAAGGTCCCCGTTTCATCTTATGCGTTACAGGTTGATTACGCCTATCAGGATATGGGTTTTCTGGACACCGTGCATCGCGTGACGCTTGATTTGAAATTTTAGGGATTCGGAGGAATTGATAAATGAAATACAAACTAATTATTTGGTCGGCTGTCATTGGGCTTGCGATTGTGGCGATAATAGCCGGTTGCGAAAAAGCCGAACTGAAAGGCGATCGGGTAGCCAATATACCGCCGACAATTTCCTGGTCGAATGTACCTCTGCCGGATTCGGTATTCCGGTCTAATGCCAAAGTATATTGGTTCGGCAAGGATATCGATGGAGAGATAAAAGGCTACTATTATTTTGTGGCCCTTGAATCGCAGGTGGGCGCCGATCCCGATGTTTATATTAATCAGTTACCCGAGTTATCGCAGTGGCACTATACTGATTCAACGGTGGTTACTGTTAGGTTATACGCTCCTGAAAACGAACAGGATACGCTCCCTCAATATGTATATGCCAAATGCGTTGATAATGACGGGGCGTTCTCAAATACAATCTACCGCCGTTTCTCCCGCATAAATCACCTTCCCGTAACCATACTTGGCGATTGTCCCGGTTCCACGACAGATTCGATGGCTTTGGGTGATGTTGTTTGGTGTTTGCCGGAAACCACGAGTTTATGGAAAGGATTGAAAGTGACCTGGGCCGGCAAGGATACAATAGATTTCCCCGATGACCAGCCCGATTTCGATTATGAATGGAAACTGTATGGTCCTTATGACACATCATCGGGCATTGCCAATGCGTTGACTCTGGCCGATACCGCCGGTCATACACCAATAAATTCATCATTAGATTCGACTACGCTGAGCGTTTGGGTGAAGGATAAAGAACATACATTTTTGGACCTGCGTACGGGAGTCTATATTTTTGTAGTAAGGGTACGCGATGATGCCCAAGCTCCCGACCCCACTGCCGCCTGGCGAAAATTCATGGCGGTTGAACCGGTATGGATTTCAAATCCGGCTGATGTAAGAGATGTGATACTATCTCAGGCAACCGAGTTTTATAATGCGGCGTTACCTGGTTATCCTCTACGAAACAACCCGCCCAATTTTCCGGATTCATTGATTGCTTTTTACACGACCATGGTAGAAAATTCCGGCTATACGATATCAATATTCGATACAGCCAGGAATAATCAGAATTACGCTCCGCCGATTCCGGTAGAGGTTTTGGCGAAGTTCAGGATGGTTATTGTTGATAACCTCGATTTCAGCAAACCCGACCTTAAAGACCCGATTTCGTCTAATCGTTACTGTAAGGCGTTTAACGATTATCTGGCTATTGGCGGAAAAATCTGGGTAATAGGAAGGCAGGCATTCTGTGCTTCTCTCTCAACATCTCCTAACAGGGAAAGAGAAGATTTTATTCCCCAATCCCTTGCCTACCAATATTTTAATCTGAGTGGCGCCAGCTATGGTCCGTTAAATTCGACGCCGGTGGCCGAATTCAATCATGCGAAATCTATCCTGCCGGTATTTGAAAATCTGTTTATAGACTCTCTCAGATGCGCCCAGTTGAGGCAATTCGGTATATCTAAAGTCGATGTTGTCGAACGTTCAAGCGGATTATCGCAAACGCTGTTTACGTTTGGCTCTATCAATGCTGATACTTCCCATTATGAAGATCTACCGGTTGCAGTTAGATTTGAACCTACCTCTCGTTTGTATAAAACGGCTTATTTTTCATTCCCGCTTTACTTGATGGATAACTCAGAGGGACAAGTACAGCATATATTTGATGTGATGTTGGCGTGGTTTTTGGATGACCAACCGATTTAATTGACTGGTTGGGCCAAAAATAAATGGGCGTGTGTGTAACGACACACGCCCCTTTTTTATATTATGTCACGAAAAAAAACTCCAAAAAAAATCGCAATTATAGGTCATCTTGTATGGGATTGCCTTAACTATGCGGACGGTCGTTCGATAGAAACATTTGGCGGAATAGCTTATAATTTGGCGGCTTTAGCCTCCGTTGCCGATAGTTTCACACGTATTTATCCGGTATGTTATCTCGGCAAGAACATTAAAAATAAGGCGGCCGACTTCTGGGCGAATTTTCCTCATATTGATTGGTCGCTGGTTAGAGTGTTGGATCAGGATCAAGAGATTCATATATTGAACTATAGTAGTGAAAGGTATCGCCGCGAGAATAATCTTAATCTATTTCCACAAATAGCCAGGGCCAATTTTAAAGGATGCACTGGAATTGATATTGGTCTGGTGAATTTTATTGGGGGCGATGAATTTCCGCCGAATTCTATAAGTTGGTTAAAGAAAAAATACCGTCCACTGATATATCTTGATTATCATAGTTTGGCTTTATCAAGAATATCAAACGGTATGCGTCATTTCCGTCGACATCCTCATTGGCGCAAGTATATTTCGGAAGCTGATATAGTTCAGATGAATGAATTCGAGCTCGAAACATTGTATCCTGGAATCCTCGATTCGCCTGAAAAGATATGCAATGCCGCCCGAATGATACTTCGCCTTGGTCCCAGAGCGGTTATTATCACCAGGGAATACAAGGACCTTATAGCCGCCTGGCGGGAAGCGAATCTAATTCGTACTGAGTATTTTCCGATTCCAAATGCGCCTAAGATTGTGGATTCGACGGGTTGCGGGGACTCTTTCGCGGCTGGGTTTGTGTATGCAATGAGCCAGGGGAAAAGCATACGCGCTTGTTGCCTAAGCGGTCTAAAATTGGCGGCGCGAAAGATTACTTTTTCTGGACCTGGCGGCTTTTTATAAAAAATTAGATTGCTCCCTTGTTTGTTTTTTTTTAAACTCCAACAGTATTAGGTTGTGGCGTTCAAGAAGGTAACGATGTTCGTCGTTAACCTTCTTTTAAAACGGTCGGTACCGGCAATGGGGCCGTTGCTTACGACCCTGAGACTGGAGGTCGAATTTGCAGGAAAAATTAAATGACTTAATCAATCACCTGAAAGCAAAACATGTTGATTATGCAGATATTCGATATGTTTCTCGAACCAGCCAATCGATTGCGGCTAAGGATCAGGTCATTGAATCGCTGACCCAGACAGACGATATCGGGGTTGGGGTGCGGGTTATCGTAGACGGTTGCTGGGGATTCGCCTCAACCAGCGACTTAAGCGACGAGGAGCTTGAAAAAACTGCCAATCGGGCAATTAAAATTGCCAAAGCCTCTACATTAACCAAAAGGGCGGCGGTCGTTTTAGAAAAAGTGACTCCTTTTGTGGATAAATATAAGACCAGATATAAAGAAGATCCGTTTGCAGTTTCGTTAGATGACAAAATCAATTTCTTGTTGGAAATCAATAAAATTTTGCGTAAAAACAAAAGTGTCAGGATAGCCGAATCCAGTTTTGATTTTTTCCGTACGCGCAAAATCTTTTGTTCAAGCGAAGGCGCATTAATCGAGCAAGAAATAATGGAATCGGGCGGCGGTTACACCGCCACGGCGGTTTCGGGTTCGGAGGTTCAAAGGCGATCCTATCCCAGTTCGCATGGCGGTGATTATGCCTGTTCGGGTTATGAATTTATTCGAAATCTTATGCTGGTTGAAAATGCCGAACGGGTGGCTGAAGAGGCCGTCGCCTTATTAAAAGCGCCCGAATGTCCCGCCATAGAAACCGATATCATCATAACCGGCTCGCAGATGGCGTTACAGGTTCACGAATCTTGCGGTCATCCAACTGAATTGGATCGTGTTCTTGGCACCGAAATATCGTTGGCGGGCGGTTCATTTATGACAATCGATAAGCTGGGCCACCTGAAATACGGGTCGCCTATCGTCAATATTGTGGCTGATTCGACAATCGAAGGTGGGTTAGGCACATTCGGCTACGACGATGAAGGGGTTAAAGCTTGCCGTTCGGATATCATCAAAGAAGGAATTCATGTAGGTTATCTAAATTCACGAGAGACGGCGTCTATAATAAAACAGGTTCCAAATGGTTGTATGCGGGCCGACGGCTGGAATAAAATCCCTTTAATAAGAATGACCAATATTAATCTGGAACCCGGCGATTGGGAGCTTGATGAATTAATCGCTGACACCAAAAATGGGATAATGGTGGATACCAACAAAAGCTGGTCGATAGACGATAAGCGCTTAAATTTCCAATTCGGGCAGGAGATTGCCTGGCAAATCAAGGATGGTAAATTAGGGCAGATTTACAAGAATCCGCTTTATACGGGAATTACTCCGGAATTCTGGAATTCCTGTGATGCTATTTGTAATAAAAATCACTGGCATATCTGGGGAATACCCTCTTGTGGAAAAGGGGAACCGATGCAAGTTGCCCATGTGGCGCACGGTGCGGCCCCAACGAGATTTAGAAATGTCAAAGTGGGAGCAAGCAAATGATTGGGAAAACTCGTTTATTGACCACACTTCGATCGGTTATCAGCAAATCGGCCGCGCAGCAGACCGAGGTGGTTTTTATTGGCAGTTACAGCGGCACAAGTCGATTCGCAAATTCGACGATTCATCAAAATGTGGCTGAAAATAATACGCATATATATTTTCGAAGCGTTATCGATGGAAAAATCGGGGTTGCCTCGACCACGTCATTGAGCAAAGACAACCTTCTGCGAGCGATGAAGAATTCGCTGGCGATTGCCGAAAGGGCATTGCCTAATCCTGATTTTAAAGGGTTGCCGAAGCCGGTGGCTTATAAAAAGATAAACACTTATTTTGAGGCTACTGCCGCCTATACTCCAAAGCAAAGGGCGGAAGTTATTCGCGATATGGGGCGAAAAGCGGATAAACTTGGGCTTACAATCGCCGGGGCATTCACAACATCATCATCGGAGATAGCGGTATTGAATTCAAATGGAATCGCCTGCTACCAACCGTTGACGACGGCATCGCTGAATTTAATCGCTATGAGCGATTCTTCTTCCGGTTACGCCGAGGGGCTTTCACGAAGCGTGTTAAAAATACCATTCGCTTTAATAACTGAAACAGCATTTAAAAAATGTTTGGAAGGGAAAAATCCAGAATCGCTGGAGCCGGCCAAATATGA
>JAAYTW010000097.1 GCA_012517955.1 Candidatus Zixiibacteriota bacterium
AATCGGAATCGAAGCTATTGGTTCCGAAAACAAAAGGACCGGCGGCGTTTTTGGCTATTTCGCGCGGATGCGAGAATTTTTGCTCGTATTGTATTGTGCCTTATGTGAGGGGAGCGTTTCGATCGCGTCCGGCCAAAAGTATATTAAAACAGGCGGCGGCCTTGACGGAATCCGGAGTTAAGGATATCACGCTTCTGGGACAGAACGTCAATTCGTACCGAGACGGTGATATGGATTTCCCGGCTTTGTTGAAAGCAATCGCGCCCGTTGGACCGCCACGACTCCGATTTTTAACATCCCACCCGAAAGATTTATCGGATAGATTGATTGAATGCATGGCGGAAGTTAAATCGATTTGCCATTCCCTTCATTTGCCGCTGCAATCGGGTTCCGATAAGATTTTGGCGGCGATGAATCGCGGATACACTTATGAATATTACCACGGGATTGTCGAGAAACTACGCCGTATCATGCCTGATATAACGCTCACCACCGACCTGATAGTCGGTTTTCCCGGCGAAACGGCCGATGATTTCGAGCAGACGCTGGCGGCGGTGCGCTCTATCGAATACGATGCTGCTTTCATGTTCCGTTATTCGGTAAGGCCGGGCACAGCCGCCGCGGCTATTTATGACGATGTCCCTGAACCGGAAAAAATCGAGCGGTTGAATAGGCTGATAGCGATTCAGCAAACAATATCCGAAAGGCGCAATGCCCGCTGGGTAGGACGGAAACTGGAAATTCTGATTGACAGTTTCAGCCGCCGGCAGCCGACGATGGCCAAAGGAAAAACGCGCGGCGGAATATCGGTTCTAATCGCCAATCGGCCCGATTTGCGTATCGGCGATATGGTAACCGCGACAATCGTGTCCTCCCGCGCCAAAACCCTTATCGCCGATTTCGAAAATTTCGCATAATACCTTGACAATTTTGCCGTTTTCGCCAATAATGGCTATGTATGGCTACTGGTTTTTTGTTACTGGCACTGGCCGTAATTGCCATCATAGTATCAACCCGCTTAAGCCTGAATGGTTTTGGCCGTATCGGCTGGGTATGGTTTGGCGCGACTTTAATGTCGCTGGCGGCTTTGGGGACCTTTTGGGCGCGCGGCGAAATGTTGATAATCGCCGAAATCGGATTCGTGATAGGATTCGCGGTTTTCGCGGCGGTAACCATAAGCCAAGCGTCTCGAGCCAAAAACGGCAATTCGCGTAATACCGAAGAAATTCAATCCAAAGCGGTCAGCGATATATTGCATGTAGCTGCCACACGCGATAGTCTTATTGAACTGCTCAATTATTCACTGGATCGTTTTCTGGAAATAATGTCGCTGAATTCCGGCGCTATCCATATCCATCACGCGGCTCGCAATACCCTGGTCATGGGAGCGTACCGAGGATTATCGCCGCTTTACGCGAACAAACTGGAATTGATACGGCCCGGACAAACGGCAATCGGGCGCGCTTTGCAAAATCGGCGCGTATTGATAATCCGCGACTTGCGGGTAAGCCCCGACTATGAATTTTTCGGCGGTAAAGCGGAGGGATATTCGTTTCTGGCCGTCGCCCCTATCATGGTCGAAAACGACTGCTGGGGAGTAATCACGATAATCGGGCGAAAACGATATGAACGCGGGATGTTGGATATCGCTTTGCTTGAACAATTCGGCCGCCAGCTTGGACAAGCATTGCAGTTGGGCAAACAAAATCGGGCGATGGCGGCATCGTATGCCAAACAACGAGCCATAATCGATATATATGAGGATTTGCTGGGGAATATCGACAGCAGTATCAGCGAAAAGCGATTTCAAGAGGCAATCAATCGCAACCGCGGGAAATTGTTTGATGGGAAATCGTTTTGGCTTCTAAAAGTATCGGGAGGAATGTTTCAGCTGATAGCCGGGCCTCAGAAACGCGGTTCGGAATATGTTGGCGGCCTACAGATGGGGCAATTAAGTATGCCCCTTTTTCTCTATCAGACGAAACCGCGCCAACTGTTCGATATTTCCGATATCGAATTCAAACAGATATTGCCGGGCGAATCGCCCGAAAGCCGGATTTTAAGCGGTTGCGGGTTCGGTTGGAAAGGCAAGCTTATCGGAGCGGCCATAATCGATGATAAAAAGGAAAATATCTTGCGAGATTATTCGGCGGAGCTGGCGATGCTAAGCAACCTGGTAAGGCTCGTTAATCATTTCGAATCGTGGTCAGATTCCGATAAAAACGGCTATCGGCGCGAGTTTAACGGATTGGCGCGCGAATTAGACGACTTGTTCGAGGGGATTTCAGGCCACGTACAGCTTCTAATGAACGAACTCAAGAAAAAACATGACGCTGATTTTTCTTTGAATGTCGAACGCTGGCTTAAAAGTCTCGAAGATGCGGCGGGACGCGGCACCCGGATATTGGATGATATCGGCAGAGGAGTCGACGCCAATGCGATTATCCAAACAGCCGTGAAAAATAATAATCTTAATGTGGAATTCGTGCCTGATCCTTTGATACCGCCTTTGAAAATCAACAAGGACGAATTCAAGGAAACAATCAGCGAAATATTGTCATCGGCAATATTGGATAATCGCAAACTAACGGTAAAAGCATCGGCAAACGGCAAAATAATAGGGCTTACTATAGAAGGGGCGGTTAAGCCGGATTTCCCGTCGCCGGATTTGCTGAAAAAAGCTCGTTTGGTCAATATCGAATTGAAAGTCGCCCCGCCTATCCTGCCGGAGCCACGCCCGTGGGAGACCGAAATCAATCCCAACGGAACCATAAACGTGGTCGTGGCCGAAAATCGCGATATTATCAAAAACGTCCTGGTCGATTTACTGGGTAATCTCGGCTGTAAATTTTCAGTGCGGTCGACAGGCGGCGATACTATCGCCTATATCGACGAGGCGCGCCGCCGGGGAGAGATTATCGACGCGGTTATCGCCGATACCGGACTTGAGGATATCCCCGGCTTGCAACTTTGCCGACAGATTAAAACGATTGACCCGAAAATCAAGACAATCATTATTTCCAGTTGGGGGACACATCTGCCGGGCTCGCTTTTAAATGAATCATCGGTGGATGCCGTGCTTTACAAGCCGTTTCGTCTTGAACAACTTAAACAAATCCTTCCTTTGGAAAACGCTCACGATGCGACAAGCATATGATTCGGAACCGTTTACTTTCCAGATGAACCTGCGAACCCGATTCACCGAGGCCGATTTACAGGGGATGATTCATCACGCCGAATATGTGAAATACCTTGAAATAGCCCGAATAGAATACTGGCGGCAGCTGGGCATCGGTTACCGGGAGTTTTTGGCGATGGGCCTGCAATTCGTGGTGGCTGAGGTTAAATGCGCTTACCTGAAACCGGTGTATTTCGATGATGTCATCACTATCAAGGCCCGAGTCGCCCGATTGACCCGCACCAGCGTAACGTTTGAATATCTTATCGTCGACAACTCGGGGGAAACGGTGATGGTCGCCTCGACTCTACTGGTTTGTGTGCGCAACGGCCGGGGTAAACCGTATCCGATGCCGGCCGACCATTTAAATAAGCTGAAGGCGTTCGAAAAACCGGGCACGATAGAATGGAAAGCTGGAAAGGCAGCCGCTTCAGATTGATAACGATTATCCATCGCATAGCAAATCGAGCGGATTCCGTAAATATTGATATTGACATTTTCCTAATTTTGTCTAATTTGGGGATATCCGGGGCGTAGCGCAGCCTGGTAGCGCACATGGTTCGGGACCATGGTGTCGGAGGTTCAAATCCTCTCGCCCCGATTAATCCACTGACCAACTGATTCGCGCGATTCTTCAAGAAAATAAAAACATTGCTCTATTTTCATGATTGTTATATCATAACCAGCCATTTAAAAAAGGATGAATCAATAATGACGGTTTTGGATGAATTTTTCGCCGGACAAAAACTGGCGCTTTCGAAAATAATATCGCATATCGAGAACGACGGTCCGCAACTACGAGAACTTCTACCTATTTTGTATGACAAGGCAGGCCGCGCTTATAAGGTCGGCTTGACCGGGCCGCCGGGAGCCGGTAAATCGACTCTGGTTCACAAGTTAGCCGAATTATACGCCGAAAGGAACCACCAAGTCGGCATTATCGCTGTCGACCCCAGTTCGCCGTTTACCGAAGGAGCATTGCTTGGCGATAGAATCAGGATGCAGAATTTGGCCGCATATCCCAATATTTTTATCCGCAGCATGGCCACTCGCGGTTCTACCGGCGGGTTGGCGGCCTCCACGGGCGAGGTGGCGATGGCGATGGATGCGTTCGGCAAAGAAACTATTTTAATCGAGACTGTCGGCGTGGGTCAGGTTGAGCTCGATATCGCCGATTCATGTGATACGACAGTGGTCGTGCTGGTGCCGGAATCAGGCGATTCGATTCAGGCCCTTAAGGCCGGCTTGATGGAAATCGCCGATATATTCGTTATCAATAAGGCTGACCGCCCGGGAGCATCCAAGATGGCATCGGAGTTATCGATAATTCTCGATTTTAAAAAACAGAAAACAGGCTGGGAATATCCAGTGGTCAAAACGGAGGCGGTCAATGAAATCGGAATCGATGAATTGAAAGACAAGATAGCCGCCCATCGGGAATTTCTCAGCGCCGATTCGCGCAACGAATATCATCGGCGCCGCAAAATCAAAACCGAACTCTTTCATATTTTGGACAAGCGCTTAAAGGCCCATATCGCGGAACATATTTTGACCGAAGATGTTTTTAACAAATATATTGAACAAATCCGCGCGGGGGAACTAAATCCATACGACGCGGTTGACCGAATCATAACAACATTAATGCGGGATATTGCCAACGGCCGCTTTTGAATATTATAAACCGGCCGACCTTGAATAAAAGGATATTTTACAACTCACTCTTTAATTCCCGTATCAGCTCGAACGCTTCAAGGGGCGTCAGCTGGTCGAGATTAACCGCTTTCAGGCGGGCGGCCAACTTTGCTTCTTTCGGCGAAAACAGTGATATCTGGAACGAATCAGTCACCGGTTGCCGAATTTTCCGGCGCACTGTTTCAGGCGGTTGTTTGCTCTCCAATTGTTGTAAAATCTTGTTGGCTTTATTGACTACCGCTTTGGGCAATCCAGCCAACCGCGCCACCTCTATTCCGTAAGAATCATCGCATCCTCCGGGGATAATCTTGCGCAAGAAAATAATCTTATCCCCTGATTCTTTCACCGCCACTTGAAGATTGATTATGCCATCGCAGATATTGGCCATTTCGGTTAGTTCGTGATAATGGGTGGCAAACAAGGTGCGGCAGGAAACGGCCTTGTTTTCCCAGAGATATTCGGTAACCGCCCAGGCTAAAGATAAACCATCGTAGGTTGATGTACCCCTGCCCAGTTCATCGAGAAGTATAAGGCTTTTAGGGGTGGCATTGTTGAGGATATTGGCCGTCTCGGTCATTTCCACCATGAACGTCGATTGACCGCGCGATAATTTGTCGGCGGCGCCTACCCGCGTAAACACCCGATCGGTTAAGGCGATTTTCGCCGAATCGGCCGGAACGAACCCCCCCATCTGCGCCATCAGCACTATAAGTCCCACTTGACGAAGGTAGGTTGACTTACCGGCCATGTTCGGTCCGGTTATTATTTGAATCATCTTATCGCCGGTATTCATCAATGTGTCGTTGGGGATAAACTCTCCCGGCGGCAGCGACTTTTCCACCATCGGATGGCGTCCTGCCTTGATATCAATTACGCCATCAGGGTCATCTTGGTCGTCGGTGATTGTCGGCAATGTATAATAATTGGCAATGGCTGCCTGCGCCAGGGAGCGAAAAAAATCTATTTCAGCCACCGCCCGCGAAGTTGCCAACACCCGCGATGATGCCTCTTTTACAATCCCTTTCAATTCGAGGAACAGCTCGGCCTCCAAAAGATTGATTTTCTCTTCGGCTTTCAGTATCAGCTCTTCCTTTTCTTTCATCTCTTGAGTGATATATCTTTCGGCGTTCACCAGCGTTTGCTTGCGGATATATTCAGGAGGCGCCTTATCGATTTGGCCTCGGCTGATTTCGATATAGTATCCGAATACCTTGTTATAGCCGACTTTCAAATTGCTGATACCGGTGCGTTGGCGTTCTTTATCTTGGAGCGTCTTTATAAATGTCTGCGCCTCGCGGATTTCCTCTTTGAGGGTGTCGAGCTTAACCGAATAACCGCGCTTAAAAATCCCGCCCTCAAGATAAGAGACGGGCGGATTATCGACGAGCGCGCTTTCCAGCCTGGGCAACAAATCGGGAAATTCATCGAGGTCAACAATAAGGGGCGCAAACGCCTGATACGGTTGAATCCGCTTTTTCAATTCGATTATCGAGGCGAACGACTCCTTGAGCGCCAGCAAATCGCGGGGATTGGCTCTGCCTGCCACGAAACGCGAAAGGATTCGTTCCAGGTCGCGGATTCCGCCGAGGATTCGGCCGACATCGTCGCTTAAATTGCGGTCGTTATAAAACGCCGATACTTTTTGTTGACGAAACAGGATTTCATTTTTGTCCGTAAGAGGAGCGATAAGTCTGTTTCGCAACAGCCTCTTCCCCATGGCGGTGCGACAACGGTCAAGTACTCCTAGAAGCGAGAATTCCTTTTGCCCTGATGAATCCATCAGTAGTTCAAGATTGGTGATGGTAGCCTGGTCGAGAAACATTTCCTTAGCGGAAATCGCTCGTTTGAGTTTCCGCAAATGGTCGACCTGGCCGATTTTCAGCTTTTTCAGATAATCGAGAATCGCCCCGGCCGCACCAATCGCCAACGGCATATCCGAACATCCGAACCCATCGAGGGTAGCCGTACCGAAATGGTCGTTAAGCAGGCTTAAGGCCATATCGTAATCGAATTTGAACTGCTGGGTGTAATAGGTCGGAATATGCCAGGTTTGGCCGGAATAATTATCCGGCAACAACAACTCCGACGGCTGAAAGCGGCCGATGGTCAGCTCCAGTTTTGTCAGAGGGATTTCATCAAGCATAAACTCGCCGGTGGTATAATCCGCGAACGCGATACCGGCTTTATCATCGGCGATATTTATTGCCGCGATATAACTTCCGGCGCCGTCATCTAAAGCCCCCTCAACCGTGATGCTGCCGGGCGTGATGATTTCGACCACATCCCGCTTGACTAAGCCTTTGGCCAGCTTTGGGTCTTCCACCTGTTCGCATACCGCCACTCCGAAGCCGGCTTTGAGTAATTTCGCCAGATATTTTTCGGCTTGATGATAAGGCACGCCGGCCAAGGGAATTTTTCCGGCCTTGCCATGGTTTCGCGAAGTTAGGGTGATTCCTAAAATGTCGGCGGCGGTTTTGGCGTCATCGCCGAACATCTCATAAAAATCCCCCATCCGAAAAAACAGCAGTCGGTCGGGGTACTGTTTTTTAATTTCCAGATACTGTTTTAGAAGCGGTGTCGAATTATCGGTCATCTAAATCAACGAACCAGAAGGGTATATTTTTCGCCAGTGGCTTTTTCCAATTTCGATTTGATGTATTCAGCCTGCGATTTGGAATTGTAATCGCCGAGCAACACGCGATAAAACGTCTGTCCCTGTTTTTCGTAGCTTTCAATCAATACTTTGTAGCCGTTTTTTTTGTAAAGGGCGGCTTCATTATCGGCGTTGGCCTTTTTGGAATATGCTCCGATTTGAATGTAGTATTTATTTCCCAAGATTTTATCCATCCGTTCATCAGGATTTGCTGGAGCGGATGACGGTTGCTCACGGGTCGTAGCGCCTGATAGGGGTATTCGCGCCTCGTGAGCCGGCATAGGACCGTATTTTTCTTTATACAAATTCATGTATCGGTCGGCCTGTTGAGCTTTTTTTGCCTGGCGAGAGGTTTTGGCCAAACCCAACAGGGCCAGCGGTTCAATATCCGATTCAAATCGGGAATCTAAAATCTGATTGTATAGTTTTTCGGCGGCGGAATTCTGGCCGAGAGCGGATTTGGCCTCACCTAAGCCGAAAATCGACCAGTAATAATAATCGGTTTGAAAATCGGTTTGATTTTTATTTTTATCGGGATTGAAACGTTTTATCGCGTCCGCGAATATCTTTTCGGCCGATTCAAAATCGCCCGAATATAAACAGCATCTTCCCGCTAAAAATGACGCCTCTGCCCCAAACGGCGATGCCGGCGGAACCGCTTCGAACATCTTCCGGGCGGTTCCCAGCAAACCCTGCGAAATATAATACTTACCGAGATGCATTCTCGCCCAATCAATCAAGTAGGGTGGCCCATCGCCGCGATTAATATAATCCTTTAAATCGGATATTGAGCTTTCGCCGTTTTCGGCGGTCAATCCCGATAACAATAGATATCCGGAAGATTCCGGAAAATGTCCATAGTTGGATTCTAAGACGGCATAAGCCTCGCCAAAACGTCCCTGAATAATCAGCTCATCTATAGACGCCGCCCGTGTAACTGTCAAAAGCCCGAAAAATAATAAAGCGACCGCGCGTATCATACCCTTTTATAAGGACCAACCTTTCCGCATGACGGGCATACCATTTCGATTTTTGTTGTCTCGCTGCGGCAGTATGGGCAAGCGTAATAATGTTTCTTCAGCGGACTTTGTTCATAGATATTTTGGAGAAGGCGGGTGGCTTTCTGTTTTTGACCGTTTTCGAGATACAGTCCAGCCAGCCGACCGGCCGCGGCCATATCATCCGGAAACGCGTTGACGACCTGTTGCAGGGCATCAATAGCCCCGTTGATATCACCTTTCTTTTCGGCGATTACCGCCAACGAGCGAAGAATATCGGGGTCGTTGGGACATTGTTGCAGCATTTTGCGATATATCGATTCGACTTCCGGGAATTGCCCCAGCTCGAACATCGTCTGTTCCATCTTATAGAATACCTGATACGCCTCCTTCGGAACCTCTAAACAGAGCTTCTTAAAATACTCGGCGGCTTCTTCCTTGCGATTTTCGGCCAGATACGATTCAGCTATCAAAATATATGACGGCGCGAATTTGTCGTCGTAGTGAAGCGATTCTTTTAATGTCAGGCGGGCTTTGTGAAATTCGCCCGACTTGAACAATTCGGCGCCGGCAAGGTATTTGTAAACCGCCAATCTTTCTTGCTGTTCTTTATCGCCATAAATTTCTTTTCCGATTTCGAAGGCCTTTTCCCATTGGTAGGATTTTTCGAAGACCTCCAGCATTTTTTCTTTAGCCCATTTTTTGAAAGCCGGCTCTTTGGCGATTTTCTGCAAGATTTCATCAGCCATATTGAATTTTTTGGCCGAGATAAAATCGGAAGCCAGACATTTCCAAATCAGGGCGATAACGTTGGAATCGAGATTTTTACGAAGCAACAGCTGACGGTGAATTTGAACGGCTTTCTGATGCTGCCCTTTTTTGCGCATAAGCTCGCCTATTCGAATGTAAGCGTCGATATTCTCCGAATCTTCGTTGACAGTCTGTTTTAGTTTGACGAACGCGCCATGTTCGTCTCCTTCGATCATGGCTTTAAGGCCGTCGATATAATTTTGCGAAACATGTTTGCCTTGCTGGTCTTTTTTCTTTTCGAACGAGAATATCAAGCCCAATAGAGCCATAAAAATCAAAAATATAACCCACCAGTACGTGTTTAAAAAAACATCCATCAGCTTTTCTCCCCGGATTTTTCTTCGGTTTCCTCAAGCGGTAGATTGCGAAGCGTCGTTAATTCTTCGCTAAGGTTGCGAAGCTTCCTTTTTTGATCGGCAAGCTGACCGGATAGGCGCAGGTATTGCACCACCGAAATCACAAACCAGAAAATAATCCCGACGCAAAAAGCGATAAAAATCACGAACATCAACGGGACATCTTCATAAGTTTTCGCCCCGATATTGATAATCACCCGCTGATATGAGTTCTGTATCGTAAACCCCAACAAGGCTATTATCAGAACGGCGGCGATGGCATATCTTACTATCCACATATTCCCTCCAATTACAATAAAGAATCATAATAGTTCAGCCGCCAAAGGTCAACTGATTTTAGGCGCGCTAAAGCGGTCGGGCCGGATGTAAATTTAGCTTGTCGGATAATAAAAATATAAAGGGACTATTCAAATCCGAATAATCCCTCATAGAAATTCGGCTGTTTTGTCCTATTTGCCGGTATCAAGAGGGGGCGGTAAAGCCGCCTTTGTTCCGGCCGCCGCGAACGAAATGCTGCCGATAATCTTATTGAATTCATCTTTATTAATCGGGTAGAATTCCCTTTCGGCAAACGCATGAATCACAAAAAGCCGTCCATTTCGCTTAAATATATACAGCTCATGCACCAGATGTTCATTCTGTACCAACAAGCCGCCGTATTGACGGTAATGGGCGTCATTCGGATCGACTTCGAGTTTTCTTTCATAATTTTTCTTAAAGATGGCTTTTATCGCGGGAATGCTGTCTAAAACGATATCCTGCGCCTGCGAAAACTCGCCGCCCGACAGTAGTTCCAGTTGTGAAATGATATTATCTTGTGTTTTGTGAATATCCACATCGCCTTTCAATTTATCGAGAAACTCGGCAGGGGTCATCGAATCGGGTCTGGCGAATACGCGGATTTCGGGTATCGTAAATTCGCCTCCAAGTTCCTTGACGGTCTTGTTGATTTCATAGTTCCGCTTAATCATCAATACCCGCTGGATCGAAGGCTCGTTGAAAACCTTAACCCGCCAGTTATCGGGGATAACCATCGTATAGCCCATTTGCGAATCGGTCAATATTCCATTTTTATAGTCACCCGATTTGGACTTTGCTCCGAACGCGATTGTCGTCAATGCCAACCCGATAAAAATAATCGTTATCGATTTCCATTTCGGCATAGATACCTCCTTTCATGTTTATATACGTAAAAATAGTGATAAGTTGCCTATTAATTGAATATTACGCATTTGTGCGCCCGCTTCATTTTCGATTTAGTAATCTCATTCCTATTAGAAAATAACTATACGACGAAATCAAAATAAAAACAATCGCCAATATATACATCGGAATATACAATACCTCAGCCTCATAAATGTATACAATTAATGTAACGGTTAAGATAAAAACCGTGATTTTCCCCCAGATATTAGATACCGGTATCTGTCGCTTGGCTTTAATTATTCTCAGGCCGAACACGCCAATCATCAAATCTCTCAATATAATGATAATCAATAAAAATATCGGCATCCCCATAAAAACGGTCGCTCCGACCGCGGCCGCGCCGACACACAGCTTATCAGCCAGCGGGTCCAGGATTTTTCCTGCCTGCGATATGGCATTATATTTACGGGCCAGAAAACCATCTAAAAAATCAGTTAAAACCGCAATCGCCGCGAGGGCCGCGATTGACACCGAGTCATGCCGAGCGATAGCGATAAAAATGAAAGGCGCGATAATCAACCTCAACACCGAAAGAGCGTTAGGGAGTCTCGATAGCATATATCTTATTGATTTCCTTCTTCAAGAAGCTGGGCGGCGCTATCTAATGTGATATCGCTGATTTTTTCGCCGGCCAACAGACGGGCAATTTCGGCCAACCTTTCTTTCCCCTCGAGCAATTTAATCCTGGTTACCGCTCGTCCTTTGGATTTTCCTTTATAGACTTTAAAATGCGCCTCCCCCCTGCTGGCAATCTGTTGGAGATGGGTTATGCATATCACCTGCCGCGTTTGGGCAAGCCTCTGAAGCTTTTTGCCCACTTGCGACGCCACCTCGCCGGAAATTCCCGAATCGATTTCATCGAACACAAGCGTTTGCGCGGGATATGCCTGGCTTAATACCGAACAAAGAGCCAAAAGTATTCTTGATAATTCTCCTCCGGAGGCGGTCGAAGAAAGGGGTTTAAGCCCTTCTCCGGGATTCGCGCAAATCAAAAACTCGACCTTATCGAATCCGGTTTGGTCGCCCGCTAACGTTCGCGATTCGATAAGATATGGTCCGCCCGGGTCAGGCTGAACCCGAAAATCGACTTTGAATGAAGCCCCCGGCATCGCCAGGTCGGCCAGATGACTAATAACGGCTTTCTCTATCCGTTGCGCCGCCTTTTTTCTCTTCGATGAAACATCAGACGCTAATCGCGACAGTTTTTCGCGACAGGCGTTCAAGTCGGCGGTCAGCGATTTTATCCGGCCGCCTAAATCTTCGAAGCTTTCAAGTTTCTGTTTCGCTTGAGCCAGATATTCGTGTATTTGGGATATTGATTGGCCATATTTTTTTTTCAATTTTTTTATAAGCGTAATTCTATCCTCAACTATTTCCAGTCGTCCCGGGTCAGCTTCAAACGCCGATTCCAGCTTATAAAGCAGGTTGTCGATTTCTTCCAAATTCAACAATTGCTCTTCGAATTTGGCCTTTATATCATCGGCCTTTTCCGAATATCTGGCGGCCTTGGCCATTTCTCGGACACAGGCTTTCAATCTTTCAGAAACGGAACCGGATTCTTCAAAAGCCACCTCGCGGCAGAGTCGGCAGATTGTTTTGACTGTTTCCGCATTTACCAGCTGGATTTTTTCCTTTTCCAGTTCCTCGTCTTCGCCCTCTAACAGCGACGCTTGTTCGATTTCTTGTATTTGATATGCGAGCAATTCGCGTTCGGACGCCGATTCCGATTGTTTTGATTGAAGCGCCATCAATTCGGCGTTTTTGTTTTGAAATTCGCAATAGGTTTCCGCGAGCCTTTTCAAATCGTCTTTGATTTCGGCGTAACTGTCCAAAATCAAACGATGGCTGTCGCTGTCCATCAATCCTTTCTGTTCATGCTGGCCGGTGATTGAGGCCAAGTCGTCGCCGATGCTTCGGAGGCTCTGCAATGTTACTTGTCGGTCATTGATGAAGGCTTTGCTTTTACCATCGCGGTTGACCTCGCGTCGCAATATGATTTGGTCGCTGTCGGGCGGTTCTATTTCGGCCTGTAGACTTACGGAAGATTTATCGAATACGGCCTCGATAACCGCGCGCGTCTCGCCGGTTCGGATTGATTCATCTGAAGCCCGTTGTCCCAGCGCCAGACCAAGCGCGTCGACTATAATCGTTTTGCCGGCGCCGGTTGAACCGGTGAAGATATTCAGCCCTTTTTTAAAATCGACCGTTAATTCATCGATAAGGGCAAAATTGACTATACGAAGCGATTCAAGCATTATTGTTGCTTAAAGGGCGGGCCCCCAGATGGAGTTTATTGCGCAATATCTCGAAAAAATCATATTCTTTCAGCCTGATAAGTCTAACATAATGGGGGGCTTTCTTTATCGCTATTTCGGTACCGGGAAGCAATATCGAGCTTACCTGGCCGTCCACGGTAATCCTGACATTAACGGAATGGTTCGCCAATCTTACCGTTAGGTGGCTGTCAGGGCCGAACACCAAAGGTCTTAATGTCAAAGAATGGGGGCAAATCGGGCTGGCTATAAGCGCTTCCAATCTTGGTTGAAGAACCGGGCCACCAGCCGCCAGGTTATAGGCGGTCGAACCTGTCGGGGTCGCGATAATTAAACCATCAGCGTTATATGAACAAACAAATTGCCTGTCTAAAAACAAATCAAGCCCCACCAGCCGGGAATCTTCGCCGTTATCCAGCACCACGTCATTGAGAGCGTATTGCGGCGGGTCACCGCTATCTATCACTGTTGATTCGATGACCATTCTCTCTTCGATTGTGAAATCGTCGTCTTTTATCTTTCCCAGAGCCATTGGGATATCTTGCGCCATTATTTCAGTAAGAAAACCCAAATTGCCGGCGTTAATCCCGAATATCGGGATTCCATAATGGCCCACGGCTCGCACCGCCGCCAGCATCGTCCCATCGCCGCCAAGAGATAAAAGACAATCGATACAATGGTGCATATCGTATAACGGCACCACATGCTCATATATTCCCACAAGGGTCGCGATATCCTCGCTGATACAATATTCGAGATTATATAGAGCCAGCCAATCGATTATAATCCTGGCGGCCCGTCCGACATTTTCTTTCTTGCTGTGACCGATTATTCCGAATCTTTTCAATTCTTCCTGGTCCTTTTGGCCGACTTTTTTTGCGATTCAAAAAACCGTAATGTTGAATCCGCGATTCCTTCGGCGTTCAGACCGAGTTCCGCGAGAATATTATCCCGCGAATCATGAGTCATGAATTGGTCCGGTAATCCCAAGTTCTTTATTTTGCGATTATCAAAATCGTTTTCCTGAACATAGGCATTTATATAATACCCGAATCCGCCATATACAGCCCCCTCTTCAATGGTGATTATACAGCGATGCTTAGACAAGATTTCATCAAGCATTATCTTATCGAATGGTTTCAAGAAACGACAATTGACAACTGTCGCGTGAATTCCATCTTTATCCAAAATATCAGCCGCCTTCCATGCCGGATAAACCATCGAACCAACAGCCAGAATCGCAATATCGTCCCCTTCCCGCAATTTTTCCCAAACGCCGTACGGAAGTTCGTCAAGCTCATGTCCCAACGCATTCTCGGGAATATCAGCCCGCGGATACCGAATCGCGAATGGACCGGCCGTAAAACCGGCCGCGGTAACCATCAATCGCCGGAATTCGCCGCCATCTTTGGGGGCTGTAATCGTCATATTCGGAATGTGCATCAAATAAGGTATATCGAAAGCGCCGTGATGCGTAGACCCATCTTCGCCGACAACTCCGGCCCGATCGATACAGAAAACCACCGGTAATTTTTGCAGAGCCACATCATGAACGACCTGGTCGTATCCCCTTTGAAGAAAAGTCGAATAAACCGCGAAAAAGGGGCGATAACCCTCAGCTGCCAGAGCCGCCGAAACCATCGTGCCCAATTGCTCGGCAATACCGACATCGAAAAACCTTTGCGGAAATTTGTGCGCAAATTGAGTCAAACCCGTTCCGGTCGTCATCGCCGCAGTGATAGCGCATATTTTATCATTGTCTTGGGCAAGAGAGGTCAGTGTCTCGCCGAACACATTGGTATAGGGAAGCGTCTTTTTCAGAGAAGACGACAGTCCCGTTTGTTTATCAAACGCCCCCACGCCATGAAAATGAGTCGGCGCGTCCTCAGCGAACGAATATCCTTTTCCTTTTTTCGTTAAGACATGCAACAACAACGGCCTATGTAAATCTTTTATGTTGTTCAGGGTCTTAATCAACAGAGGGATATCATGCCCATCAATCGGCCCGAAGTACCTGAAACCCAGCCGCTCAAAAATCTGTCCCGGAACCAATATCCCCTTAATAAACTCCTGAGCCTGGGCAATCGTGCGCCGTAGTTTATCTTTTTGCGGAAGTTTTTCGGTCAGATTCCAAATATCGGCCTTGAGTTTATTGTAGTTCTCGTCGGTGATAATATCGGTTAAATACTTGGAAAGAGCTCCGACGTTTTTGGAAATAGACATGGTATTATCGTTGAGGATAATCAACATGTCGCGCCCCATCCCACCGGCCTGATTCAACCCCTCATAGGTCAAACCGCCCGTGCAGGAACCATCGCCGATAACCGCTATAACCTTATGATTCTTGCCGGATAAATCCCGCGCCAAGGCCATCCCTAAAGCCGCGGGAATCGAGGTTGACGCATGTCCGGCTCCGAACGAATCGTATTCAGACTCGGAGCGCTTGGTAAATCCGGAAGGTCCGTTACGAGTGCGAATCCGGACAAAATCCTCGCGCCGGCCGGTGAGGATTTTATGAGTGTAGCATTGATGTCCGACATCAAATATAAGCCTGTCGGTCGGCAGATTGAATACATAGTGAATCGCTATAGTCAATTCAACCACGCCCAAATTCGACGCCAAATGGCCGCCGTTTTGGGCCACCACGCCGATTATATAATTGCGAATTTCCTCGGCCAACTCCGGAAGCCGTTCGATTGGAAGCTTCTTCAAATCCGCCGGTGAATCAATGGATTGTAACAGGCTCATTTTTCGTTACCCTCAAACAGACCAAGCTCGAATTCGCCGCTTTCCGTCTTAATAAGCTGTTTGACTTTCAGCTCAGCCTCGTTTAATTTTGCATAACATTTTTTCGACAATTCGACCCCCTCCTCGAAAACTTTTATCGAATCATCGAGACTCAACTTCCCCGACTCGAGGTCGGCGACGATTTGTTCCAGCCTTTCCATGGCCTTTTCAAAATTAAATTTTGAAGTCAATCCGCACCTGCTTTTTTTTGCCTCCCTAAAATGATAATAAGCCATCAGCCGATTGATTGGCAAGCGTTTTATTGACCGCCGCGATTAACCGCCTACGCCCATATCTCCGGTTTCAATGATCGTGTCATCAAATCATGTACGGCGCGGGCCGGCTCTTTTCCCTCGAACAATATATTATACATCTGCGTCGTTATTGGCATCTCAACATTATGAATTCCGGCCAAATCATAAGCCGATTTGGTTGTTTTTACACCCTCCGCAATCATGGACATCGAAGCCAGAATATCGTTTAATTTTCGTCCCAATCCCAGCTGCTCGCCGACATATCGGTTACGGCTGTGTTTGCTGATACATGTCGTGATTAAATCTCCAATTCCCGATAGTCCGGAAAACGTAAGCGGGTCGGCTCCCAATTTGCGCCCTAGGCGCACCATTTCCGCCAAACCGCGGGTCATCAAAGCCCCAATCGTGTTGTCTCCGAGCTTTAAACCTTGAAGCACTCCTGCGGCTATCGCAATGATATTTTTCAATGAACCTCCAAGTTCAACTCCGATTAAATCGCCGGACGTATAGACCCTAAAACTATTGGTGGTGAAAGTTTCTTGGACTAACGCCGCAATCTCAGGTTTGAACGAAGCGGCCACTACCGTTGTCGGTATCCCGCGGGAGACTTCCTCGGCGTGCGACGGTCCCGACAAGGTTGAAATCAAATACATGTATGGTCGGGGCAATTCCTGAACCAATACTTCAGACATTCTGCACAATGTGTTGTTTTCTATTCCCTTAGCAAGATTTACTATAAAGGATATTTCATTCGACAATAATCCCGATAAAGATTTCGCGGTTTGTCGCATCGTATGCGACGGCACCGCTAAAATTACTCCTTGAGCTCCCAGCATCGCTTCCGATAAGTCGTTGGTAATACGAATCCGCGGCGGAATTTTAATCCCGGGGAGTTTGGTCGGGAGCTCCCTTAATGATAACAGCGATTCGGCTTCACGCGGGTCAAATTCCCAAAGCGCGATTTCATGTCCTTTTCCGGAAAGCAAAACGGCCACCGCGATTCCCCAGCTTCCCGCGCCTAATACTGTCAACCTGCTCATTCGATTTCTTTTATTTTTTAAGTCTCGATTTGTTCGGTTATATTATGCCGGCTTTTGGCCGAACTTATTTTCAGTTCCGTTCACCAGCCGCTTGATATTTTCCCGATGAGTTATTAAAATCGCCAACAAAAATATTATCGATACGACGAAATGTGAAATCGGCACCTGATATTTCAAATACAACGATTCCACAAGCAAGGCCGCGAACACGAAAACCGCGATTAAAATCGACCCCAACGAGATATATCTTGTCAGGGCAACCACAACGACAAAAAGAATGAATCCCATAATCAATTCGAGCGGCATCAAACCCAGCAACATCCCCGCGCCCGTGCCCACTCCTTTGCCCCCTTTAAAACCAATCCATATTGGAAAAATATGGCCGACTATGGCGCAGATACCGGCAATCAGCTGAATCCATTCATTTTGATTCCCGATATCGCCAAGGTTAATCCGACTGATAATCAAGGTGGCGGCCAGCCCTTTAAAAACATCTATCAGCAATACAACAATGGCGATTTTGGTTCCAAGCAGGCGGCTGGTATTGGTGGCGCCGGTCGATTTTGAACCGATAGTGCGGATATCCACGCCCTTGATAAGCTTAGCGAACACAAATCCGGTTGGAAAAGAGCCGACCAGATAACTTAATAAAATTATCACTGCCAGCGTAAGCATTTTCGTTCCCGCGCTTTAAAAACGAGCGTCAAGGGGGTTCCGACAAAACCGAATTTTTCCCTAAGCTGATTTTCGAGAAATCGCTTGTAAGATGGGTCGACAAATTTCGGGAAGGTACAGAAAAACACAAATGTCGGCGGCGGATCGGCGGCTTGGGTGACATAATTGAATTTGATAAGTTTTCCCATACGCGCCGGCGGCTGCCGTTTGGCCAGGGTCTGTTTCAAAAAATCATTCAGCTCCGATGTTTTAAGCCTTTTATTGCGCTCGAAATCCACATCATTTATGGCGGTAATGATTTTATCGATGCCCGCGCCTTTCAGGGCGCTTGTAAACACCACCGGAATATAAGACAGCATGGGAGCTTGAGCACGCACGAAAGCTCTGAAATCTTCTTGAGGAACGCCGTCGACCAAATCCCATTTATTGGCTATAAAAATCACGCCTTTACCGAGTTGGTCGGCATAATCCGCTATTTTAATATCGCCGACCGTGATTCCCTCATTGGTATCCAGAACAACCAAAACGATATCCGAACGTTCAATTGCCTTAAGGCTCCGCACCGACGTCCAATATTCCAGCGAATCGGGGAACTGGGCTTTTTTGCGTAAACCGGCGGTATCGATAAATATATATTCGCGTCCGTTAATGGTTACTTGACTGTCGATACTATCGCGTGTAGTGCCTGGTATCGATGATACTATTTGGCGATTTTCGCCCATTATCGCGTTAAACAAAGACGATTTGCCGACATTAGGCCTTCCGACTATGGCGATTTTCAGTCCCGATTCTGCGGCTTCGGCATCCTCAGTCAGCGGCAACGCTTTTATCAGCGCATCCATAAAATCGCCGATACCGCGGCCATTAGCAGCCGAAATTCCATAAACCTCACCCAGACCGAGTTTATAGAATTCCGCGGTATCCAATGATGCTTTTTCCGAATCGGCTTTATTAGCCGCCACGATTGTTTTCTTTCCGTGCCTTTTCAATTTCGCCGCGATATTTCTATCTTCCAGCTGCACTCCCACGGCGGTATCAACGACCAGGACCACGACGTCCGCCTGGTCTATCGCCACCAACACCTGATTCGAAACCTGCGCCGAAATTTCTTCATCGGCATTCTGGACAAAACCGCCGGTATCCACCAATAGAAATTCCCGTCGATTCCACTGACAGGGAGCATAAAGCCTATCGCGGGTCACCCCCGGGCGGTCATCGACAATGGCCTTGCGTTGTTTTATCATTCTGTTAAATAATGTCGATTTGCCCACGTTAGGCCTTCCGACTATAGCCACAATCTTTCTGCTCACGCGATTAACCTTATCGTTTCCCCAAAATCATAAGTTCCCTGGACTATTTCCAAGCCTGTTTTATCCGCCAATTCCTGCGGCGAATAATCATCGATGAATCTATCATCATGGTTTAAACAATTGGGAGGCAAAATCGCCATTCCCGATTTCCTACCGGCATTTTTGATTCCTTTCAAAATATCCTTTCCGGCCAACAAACCCGATACCGTTACTTTCCGCCCATAAAAACGGTTGGTTATCGGGAGCAAATTAAGCTCGACGCGATGTTTTTTGAAGAGATATTTTTGCCATACTCTTTCCATCGATCTGCCGGTAATCCAAATTCCCTTTTTCCGAAGCATCATTTTTCGTCGGGATGATATCCGGTTGGGGATTGTATCTAAAAATCGTCTGACCATGCCGACTCCGTTTTCAATCTGCGGATAATCATCGTAATATGAAGTAGGCGGAAAATCCATATCAGATCTGATGAAAAGTTCATCGGCGGCATAAGCGAATTTATTTTCGGCGTCTCCATATTTTTTTCGATAATTATCTACCTGGGCTATCAATTTCGCGGCCGCAAACTTGCCGACCGGCATAACCGTACCTCCATCAGAAATCATATTTCTGGAAAATTTGGTCAAACCAACCGGCACAACCGCCAGAGATTGAGCAAACGGCCGTAAGGCGGCCAAATCCGCGGCGGTTCTATCGAGAATGGAGCCATCGTTATAACCGGGAACAATTACCACCTGAGAATGAAAATAGATATTCGATTCCGCCAGTTCTTTCAGGACCGATAAAATCGGGGGCAACCGCCGCCTACCGAATAAAAGACGTCGAACCGGCTCATCGGTTGCCTGAACCGATATATAAATAGGCGACAAGCGCAACTTGATTATCCTTCGAATTTCATAATCGGAAACGTTGGTTAGAGTAACGAAATTGCCATACATAAACGATTGGCGATAATCATCATCCTTGATATATAGTGTCTGACGCAATCCTTTGGGGTTATTATGCACAAAACAAAACACACAGTTATTGCGGCAACGGATTATTCTATCCGGCTCGAAATCAAGCCCCAAATCGCTATCAATATCTTTTGTTAGATATCGGAAAAATACCTTTCCGTTTCGTGCCAATTTCAGCGCAACCCGATGTTCCGCCTGATAAAACCGATAATCGATTATATCATTTATCGCGTGGCCATTTATCGAAATCAGCTCATCGCCAATCGATACGCCGATTTTGAATACGGGCGAGCCGGCTTTGATATTCGTTATCTTCAGCATAGCGGGAATTTAACGTTTTTTTTGAGAAAAGGCAACGGGTATGGCCGGCCGCCCAATCAAATAAGCGGCCCATATCGCGACAGGCCGCTCGATTATGGATAAATAATTATTTATTTGGCTCTGACGTTTAATTCGAGATAATTGGGCGATTTGGACCGGACTTTCGTTGTAAAGAACGCTAAACCCTTGATTGACAATTGGTCGATAATATCATCGCAATTATATGATGTTACCATATCAAAAGCAGCGGTGCCCTCCGAATACGTTCGTTTTTCCAACGATTTTATACCCTTTATCCTGGTTTGGAAATCGGCTTTGAATCCGCTCAATTCGGCCTCCGACTGCAATCCATTCACGACGAGAGTAATTCTTATGCCGGTGGGTTTATTGGTTGCCCATTCGCGGATAATATCGCCGGCAATCTGATTGACCGCTTCTTCGGCGGCCCTTGTTATCGCCAGGGCTCCACCGACCACGGCGTCAACGTGAAGCTGCGTGGACCGAGCCGAAAACGTGCTGATTGTTTGACCATCATCGACCCGAATCGCTCGTAACAAGACGGTGGCGTCCAGGGAGGCCATGGCTCCGGGATTGGCACCGTTGTCCAACCGCGACGCAACGGCACGCCCGAAAACTATAACCTGAGCATCGTTAAGCCTGGCCAAATTAAGCAACGTATCCAAATCGCCGTCATAGATAGCTTTCTCGCGCGGTTCGCTTAAACTGTTTAGGAAAGCTTTTTGGTCGATTAAGGGAAAGCCGAGTTTCCATAGGGAATCGCGAACCTTAGATTCGGCATCATTTAATTTCGGTTGTTGGCGATGCCTATAGTTTTCATCGATATTTTTTTGCTCAATTAAAACCAAAATTCGAGGATATCCTTTTTTTTGCGGGGTTATCCCCAGCGCGGCCAAATCTTTTAATAAGGTTGAAGTCGATATCCCCACCCTGGCGGATAATTCATATGAATTAGGAGAGGTTGCCGATGCCCCTTCTTTTAATACCTCAATATTATTGATATAGGCTCCCGGCCGAGAGAAAATCTTATCGTCAAGCAATGATGATTTTTCTGCGGCCAGCGCCGGAGGAAGCAGGGCGAGCACCGTTTGCCTCAAGCCTTTACGCATAGCTTCTCCGAAAATATCATCGCGGGTCCTGGCCGTGTCCGACTCCTCAATTACGCCGGTAACATAGACATCTATAAAATTTATATCAGCGGCTAATAGGGAAGCCGTCATACTCAGGAAAACAATAGCTGCAGCTAATTTTCTCATAATATCCTCTTTATCTGAGCCAAAAGGCCTATCCACTTACAATATCGTCAACTATCGCATCTGCTTAAGCCCGTCGAATTATGCCGCGTTTAAGCTTGACAGAAGCGACCGTTATTGAATATCTTCTTTCGGCGCTTAATCCGGGTTTTAAAAACGGATAAGCTTTTAGCGGGCGTAATTCAGCGGTAGAATGTCAGCTTCCCAAGCTGGACGTCGTGGGTTCGAGCCCCATCGCCCGCTTATTCATTTTAGCTGCCGCAATAATCCGAAACCTTAGCGATAATGAATCGAACGCCTTTTCAGCCTGCAATCTTCGGATTAGGCGTAGGGTCTTTTCCCAACATAAACCTAACGATTCGAGCCAATAGGCTGCCGCAAGTCGTGTATGTTCCGCTATGATGATACAAGTATTCCAGCGGTTGCGACGACATAATTACGGAACCTTTGCCAAAGGCATATATGACTAAAGTCGCCTGCCCGAGATGATTTTGGGTAAGAGGCAACGCGCCCGGCGGTAACGCGCCCAAACTCCCATAAGAAATTTGCGAGCCTGACAATGAATCTCGCATCCCCGCCACGACGACATGATAAGGGGTCACTACTCGATTCAAGTTTGATGAAATATTCGTGAACACCACTCCCGCAGGAAATTGCATATGCGTTGAATCGAAATAGCCGGAATGAGTGCTTCCGGCGTCCGCAACCATCAACATGCTTCCACCCATATCGACGAACTCCTCGAAATAATCGTGGGCCGCCATATAATCGTTATAGAAAGCGGTATCCTGCCAGCCTTCGAATATCACGATATCGCGCCCCGGCACTAAAAGTATTGAGCCCATCAGGGTAGAATTGAATACCTGATATTGATTATCCCCAGGCCCCTGACTGAATCCCATCCCATCAAGCAACGTATCCAAATCCGCAAAACCCCAAGGCAACGAATTACGGAAAATTCGGACACGTCTGGCCTCGCCATAACCAAGTTGAAGTAAATTCACGGCTATATCATTATCGAGACTGTCAAACAAGGATATTGTAACCTGAGCGCGATATAGATATCTATCAAAAGTATTCAGCCCGTATATATCAAAATACCGATTTATACCCGATGGCACCGACAGTTCCACAACCATCGATGTTTGCTCATGGTCAACTAATTGAGTGGAAATAAGGGGCGACTCTATCCCCTCTCCGGTCACGCTAATCTGAATCTCATTGACCTGGTCAAATAAGGCGTCTTCTGGATAAGGTATATAAACCCTAACCCCCCGATTAATCGGAATAAGCAACGCCGCCACATTGTTTCTTTGGCCGCTGGCCACGGCAAGCGTAACCGCCGCCCAATAAAGAGTATCGCCGGCGTGATTAGTGGCATGGACCGTAATTCTACGATTATTTCCAGCCGGAACCGCCAATTCGATTACGGCGTATGTTTGATTATGGTCGACGGCATGAGACGCGGTCAATGGCAGAGCAATATCCGGACCGGTAACCCTAATTTTCAATTGCTCGACATCGGCAAAGGTATCATCGGATGGATAAGCGATTGAGAGAAAGGTATTGTTATCCGAAGAGGCATTGGTTGATGAATCATCCTGGCACCCGACAAAGATAATGCCGGCCAATAGAATACCAATCGCAACCGCCCCCGATATAACAATTTTCCTTTTAAGCACAATTCCCTCCTTTAGATATTTATTTTGATATAATTATAGTATTTTAAAAGGCAATTGGTAAAGCACAATTTGGCTCAAGGCAACAAAAAAGCCCGCCAATCGACGGGCTTTGATTATAAATATAACTATTTTCTATCAAGAAACCTTTTTCCCAGCCAACATTCTTAACATATCGACCATGCGGCAGGAAAAGCCCCATTCATTATCGTACCATGAAAATACTTTGACAAGGTTGCCGTTCATAACCATCGTCGAAAGCCCATCGAATACCGATGAATTCGATTCGCCGATAATATCGCATGAAACAAGCGGGTCTTCCGTATATTTCAATACCCCCTTCATAGGGCCTTCGGCGGCTTTTTTCATGGCCGCATTGATATCTTCCTTGGTAACCGTTTTTTCCAGTTCGGCAATCAAATCGACCAGTGAGGCATCAGGAGTGGGTACTCTGACCGCCACCCCATCCAAACGACCTTTCATATCTGGGATTACTTCAGAAATGGCCTTGGCGGCCCCGGTGGTCGTCGGTATCATCGATAAAGCCGCCGCCCGGGCTCTGCGCAGGTCCTTATGAGGCAAATCCAGAATTCTCTGGTCGTTCGTGTAAGAGTGAATAGTAGTCATAAAACCGCGTTTGATATGGAAATTATCGTGCAGAACTTTTACAACCGGCGCAAGGCAGTTTGTAGTACAAGAACCGATAGAAACGACATGATGCTTCGAGCCGTCATACTGCTCGAAATTGACTCCCCTCACAAAAGTGCCATCGTGACCTTTGGCGGGCGCCGAAATCAGAATTTTTTTTGCGCCGGCGGCGATATGTTTGGATGCTTTTTCTTTATCGGTGAACTGACCTGTACATTCCAGGACTATATCTACTCCTAAATCTTTCCAGGGAAGATTCGCGGGGTCTTTTTCGGCTGTAACCTTGATTGTTTTTCCGGCTACTATTATGCTATCGTCCGTGGCTTTGACGTCTTCCCCAAACGCCCGATGAATGGAATCATATTTGAGAAGATGAGCCAGCGTTTTCGCGTTTGTAATATCGTTTATCGCCACGATATCCAAATCAGGATCCTTAAAAGCAATCCTGAACACCAATCTACCTATGCGACCAAACCCATTGATACCAACTTTAACCGCCATTGATTCCTCCTTGATATTATTATTAGAATTGCTCTATCCAAAAAAGACTTCTGCAGCAGAGTACAAGTCATCCGGCACGACTTTAGTTTTCGCCAGAGCATCTTCCAGAGGTACCGGCACTATCTGCAACCCTTTAAGCGCGACCATCTTGCCAAAGTCGCCCTGATGTATTAAATCGACGGCGGCTACTCCGAACCGGGTGGCCAAAACTCTATCGAAAGCGGTCGGCGTTCCACCTCTTTGGATATGGCCGAGAATCACATACCTGGCCTCAAAACCGGTTCGCTTTTCAATTTCTTTGGCTAAAACGCTGGCTATACCGCCTAAACGCACATGCCCAAACGCGTCTTTTTCCATATCCTGGAGAATCATTGTGCCGTCAACTTCAGCTTCAACTTTGAATTTGGCTCCTTCGGCCACGACGATAATCGTAAAGTCTTTGCCGTTATCATGACGTTTCTTGATTACGTCACAAATCGAATCGACGTCGAAAGGTTTTTCAGGAATCAGGATAACATCGGCTCCGCTGGCCAAACCCGATTCAATGGCAATCCAGCCGGTATGGCGGCCCATTACTTCCACTATCAAAGCCCTGTTATGGCTTTCGGCGGTTGAGTGCACCCTATCAATCGCTTCCATAGCCACATTTACCGCGGTATCGAAACCGAAAGTGTAATCGGTGCCTTCCAAATCATTGTCAATTGTTTTGGGAATCCCCACGACCTTAATGCCGGCATCATGAAGCTTTTTGGCCACGCCGAGAGTATCCTCGCCGCCGATTGCCGCAATAACGTCGATTTTGGCTTTTTCGATGTTTTTCTTGATGGTTTCGATGCCGTTTGGAATCTTGTTGGGATTGGTGCGGGATGTTTTCAATATCGTGCCGCCGCGAAAAATAATTCCGCGAACGTCGCTTTTCTGGAGCCTGATATACTTTTCTTCAAGGAGCCCTCTCCAGCCTTCAAGGATTCCGATAACCTCATCGTCATACTTATTAATCGACTTGATAACGATAGCCCTGATGACAGCGTTTAAACCGGGGCAATCGCCTCCACCTGTAAGAATACCTATGCGCACGACAAACCTACTTTCCTAATACCTCGGCCAATTCTATCATTCTTGGACCAAGTTCTCTTTTATTGTTAAACACGTTTTCAAATGTAGTGACCTTAATTTCGCCTTTCACTAACCCCACCATACAACCGGAATACCCCTCCAACAGTTTCAATACCGCCGCCGAACCTAACCGCGAAGCCAGCGTCCTATCATATCCCGACGGGGAGCCGCCTCTCTGCAAATGCCCAAGTACCGTAATCTTTGAAACGATTCCGGCTATTTTTGATAATTGTCGAGCGACCTGATAGGCCGTTGAAGCCCCCTCCGCCACGATTATGATATTGCTGACTTTTCCTTGCTTGTAACGTTCTTTTATTCGGGCGGCTATCTTTTCCAAGTCATATTTCACCTCAGGTATAATAGCAGCCTCCGCCCCGGTGGCAATCGCCGACATCAAAGCCAGATAGCCGGACCCTCGGCCCATGGTTTCAATAATAAATGTTCGTTCATGTGATGATGCCGTATCTTTTATTTTATCAACCGCCTCTATAATATTGTTCATGGCGGTATCGACGCCAAGACTCATATCCGAACCATAAATATCATTATCAATCGAGCCTGGGATTCCAATTACATCCAGGCCGCGTCCGGCAAGGGCCTGCGCCCCATGAAAGGACCCGTCCCCGCCTATCACAATCAAGGCATCACACTCGTTCTTGACAAGATTGTTGATAGCCTCTTTTTGGGCCTCCTCATACTTGAATTCCTCGCATCGGGCTGTTAATAATATGGTACCGCCCTTTTGGATAATTCCCGAAACATGATTGGAATTCATCTCAAACATATCATTATCAAGCAAACCGGCGAACCCGCGGCGGATTCCCATTACTTGAATTCCATGTTGGGCGGCCTCGCGGAACACCGCTCTAATACATGGATTCATGCCGGGCGAATCGCCCCCCGACGTCAGCAACCCTATTTTTTTCAGTTTTATCATTCTTTCCGCCTTACCCCTATAAAATGGCGCAATTATAATTACAAACCGCCATTCTGTCAAGGAACTAAGTGATTTCCTGTCCCTATTAATTTCAATTTCGGAACCATTGAATAATTATTTATGCTTCCCTCTAAGATTTATAATATTTATTATATTTTATCAAATACTATAAAAAAGCCTTTTAGCGGTCTCCCGAATTGGCCGTAATGAAAATATCCCCTCTCCCTAATGGCCTATTTTATCAGCAACATCATCCTCGTTATATCGGTGACCCCGTATTTCAAGCGATAAAAATAGATGCCCGAGGCGGCCGCCGCGCCGCTGTTACCGGTGCCATCCCAAATGACCCTTTGGCGGCCGGCCGGTTGTTCCATATCGATAAGCGACTTAATCTTGCGTCCGGTAATATCATAAATGTCAATTTTCACATTACCGGCCCTGGGGACATCATATTCTATAATCGTGGACGAGTTAAACGGATTTGGATAATTGGCGCTCAAACCGATGTCATTGGGGATAACATCGACGGCCTCATCGCCGGCGGCCGAATATAAGCTGCCGGTGGTAAACTTAATGGCTCGGCCATTCGATATTGGGGCGGCTCCCGGAGCCAAAATCGAATTGAACATATACTGTAATCCATCGTTGCGCTCATAGTTACATATCCCAACAGAGTTTGTAATACAGGAAACGGCCGTGGCATACTGGATAATGATATCGTTATCGTTGGTGACCGTAGGCCAGACACTTTCGTCAAGAAAGATAATTTCAAAAGTCAGCCATTGATTATTATCATTAACATATACATTCCGCCAGCCAACGATAAATTTGCCGGCGGCCGGGTCATGATGGTAATAGACCCTTATCGAGCCGCCGCTGCCATTGGTGATGTCGTCCCAAAATCCGGCAATCATCGCTTTGGCGCACTGCGGCCCGGGAATCTGGGCGTTCTGAAAATTGGACCACCATGTCAATCCCATCGCGATATAACCATTATCCGATATCGTAATTTGGTCGTAAACATCACCATAGAATGAAACCTGGAACGGCAACGCAATCGTAGCTTCATCATCGTCAGGGATATTGACATAAGACCAGGATGTCTCAATCGGTATCCAATCATATACCGGATGCTGTTGATAACTAATATCGGTATTATCCAAACAATAGTAGCCGTAACCATCAGGCCCGATAGGGTCATCGGCGCTGATTACACCAACGGAAATCGCAAAAGGAATCGTACGCCTAATTCCATTTAAATCGTCGATTTTGAGCTCAAAAGGAATTCGATGACCGTCATATATGTCAGGCGACAGCATTATAGAAAAAGGGTCAGCCCAATTGTCTACTGTCGAATCGAGGCCGATTGGCGGATATACCGCAATCGAATCGATTATCTGTATCAACGAGTCAGATGTCCTCAAGACCGCCCGGGAGCCCGCCAATGTTTCCGAGCCCTGATTCATCAACGATACTATCAATTGAGCCGTTTCGCCGCGGTCAAGTTGATGATTGCCGTTATTATCGCCCTCTATGGCTACCGATGTTACATTCAAATCGGGGGCGCTTATCGGCAGCGATAAAATATTGTGCCAGGGCCCAAATTGACCCGCATGAATATCCATGGCGAACCGCGCTCGATAGTTATCGGGCGCCTCCGCTGAAACGTGAACCACAAACGGCTCTTGAGATATGGACGTATCACCGCTGGCGATATTGCCATAACTGGCCCAGGCCGATTGAACATCGACATACGGATCAATCGATATAAGATTGGCATTAGTCGATTCGGCAATAATAGAACTTCCGTAATTTTTGACAACGGAGTATAATTCTATCGTCTCTGCCGGATTGGCGGCGCCATTATTGTTTCCTCTCGATAGTCCGCTGCTGTCGTCGCTTATGTTATAGCTATTCAGACCGACGCACACCGGCATATCGACAACCTGGATTGTCCCCTCGAATGGAATATAAGATGGAGCGGTAACGGTTACTTTAATCGGCCCGACAGAATCGGTATAAATTTGAAAATGAACAAAGCTGTTATTTTCAGCGAATTGTCCGGTAAATATCTGCGTTCCTTTCCAGAGACAGACATAGGCATTGGGAACCGGATTACCCTGGCTATCCATTATTTCGATATCGACTCCCGCTTGTCCGAGCCCAAGCGTATCGGGTATCACGACGGTCATTGTTTTGGGAACGCCAAGCCAGTAATTCAATTCAGGATTGCCCAGGTCATTATAGCTGTTGAAATAAAGCTCAACGGTATCACCGGGCTGTGTGTTTCCGGGAAACGCCAAATATAAATTCATTTTGCCCGCCAATTCTGATTGGGCCAACGTATGAACGCCCCCTTGGAACAACCCCCAGTAAATTCCGCAATCGATGGCATTAGTCCATTTAGTGTGGGCGAAATGGTTAGTGTTCCCGATAAAGCCAGGGCCGCCCTTATTGGCCAGACGAATCCAGGTCTCCCCGAAACAATTGGCCACGTTTCCATCGTTATAATCGCCTGTCGCGCATACTATCGAATGCATCACCGCGAATTTCGGGCCATTACTCAATTGGGCCAGATTATTGGTGGTATACCATAGGCTGTGCGAATACCAGCCTTCGGCGTAGCCATATCCTCTAAAATTAACCAAGCTGACCCCGGCCGAAATCGAAGCAGTGATACTGGATGCCGGTGGGTCATAATAGATAGTGGAAAAAATCGTGTCGACATTAGTATAACCATGATCCAGCATTATTTCGCGGCACCACATTTTTGTTTGGCGGGGACTGATAAACCAGTTATCTTCGCCTCCGGAAATCACGGTCGCTTTTTTATACCAGGTTGTATCATCCATATATGGATATCGCTCATATCCGAAATACTTGGCTGTATAATTAGTTAAATCGAGAGCGGTGCTTACCGATATTCTGCCGATAAACACATCGGGAAAATAATCGTTTCCATCAATAAAAGAATAATAATTATCTGAATCTATCTCATCCGGGCTCCATGGGGAATAATAAGTATAAGTGGGCATACTGACCCCGCCTGGCATTTGAGTATCGCCAATCAGGCAGATGTAATCCGGTTTTGGGTTAGAACCGAAGTAGAGAGATTTCAAGTAATTATAAATAGCCGTGGAACTAGGATTAAATCCTATTGAAGATAAGGGAATAACCCTGGTTATAAACCCCTTGGCTTTTTCCCAATCGACTATTTGGCTAATGTTGCTGACCAAATTATCCGGAACGACAAACCAGAATTGTCCGCGGGTTACGGTCGTAGGGTCAAGGGATGATGAATTAATCAGGAAAGCGTCATAAATCGGTTTGAAGGCCTCGCTGATTGTCGTTCCCGGTTCGCATATATTTCCTGCCGGATGGTTGGCACGAATTCGCAGTTTACTGTGTATCTTTAATTGCCGGTTTGAATAATCGTATTGAACCGGATATAATGTCAGCCGGGCGATATTAACGTCGCGCATCTTTCCGGCGTATTCGAAAACGTATAAATTATCAGGATAATAACCGTCGCTTGAAATCCCCGGATTTACCCATTGAGAATCTTCCTTATCACAGGCTGCCAGCTGAAAGTGATTTATCTCGGTTATATTATCTTCCAAAATCGAAACCGATAAAGGAGCCCCCTCGGGAATCGCAACTAGAACAGTATATGAGGGCAATACCGTGCCGGCCGGTCCGGAAATATGACCACTGCCGGGATATAGGTTTCCCGGAAGCTCGATATAATTTGTGGTTTCGGATTCTGTACAATTCAACATTTCGATGTTTAATTCGAATTCGGTAAAGGAATCAGTAAGATTTACAGTACGGATGACGGTCGGGGAATCGCTTAACTTGATTATCGAACCGAATACGGTCGCATACGACATGAAAAGAATCATAGAAATATGCTTTATTTTTATCATTGGTCACTCCGTAGGAAGCGATTTATTGATTAGAATCATAGTCGAAATTTATTTTTATGGTTAAAACCTATTTAGATTTTCGCTTAATTTTACTTTTAATCATATTTCAAAATGACGGCTGATTAATATAAACCCGCTTATTATAATCATCATAATTAACAGTCATCTATTGATACATGTTGCATTTTTTACGCGAAGCTCGATAAAATTAATCGTTCCAAACAAATTCAAACAGCAAAAACCCGGCAATCAACATGATTGCCGCATATGATATCAGAACTTGTAATTCTCCGCTGGCAGACGCGAATACCAGGCCAATTGATAAGGCTTTTTGCGTCCCTTTGATAGCCATAATCAAAACCGGTAAAATCAAAGGAAAAGAAAGGACGGCGAAAAGGACTCCCTTTATGGAGGCTTTGGCTATAATGGCCGCAACTATTGTGGTTGAACAGGCCAAACCAAATGTGCCTGTGGCCAGAATCGCTATGAACAGCGGCAACTGCCGGATACCAAGACCAACAAGCAAAGCAAAAAGCGGTACCAGCACAATTTCCAGAGTGAAAAGAAGCAACAAATTAAATAGAAGTTTGCCTCCAAACACCGCTACCGGAGGCGCATAAATTCGCAATGCCAGCGATGTCTTGCTTTCCTCTTCTTTGATAAAACTCTGCCCTAAGCCCGCCACCGAAGCGAAATAGATTACCAACCAAAACAATATCCCTTGAAGATTCAAATCAAGTGGGATTCCACTTAAAGAGAAGCCCACCGCTACCACAGTAATAACCGCGAACATCACAATAGCGCCAATCGCATATCGAGTCCGCAACTCGCCGCGGATATCTTTAACCAACACGGCTATAGTTTTAGCGCCCCAGGACAATCGTTTTATCGGCATATCCTAAATCGGCTTGCTCATTGGTGGCGATAACCGTGATACCATCGTGCTTTGTAATTATATCTCTGACAATATCTTTACCATCTTCATCAAGATTAGCGGTCGGTTCGTCTAAAATCAAAAGCGGCGGTTTGCGAAGCATGGCTAGGATATATTTCAATCGTTGCTTCATCCCCGATGAATACGAACGTACCAGGTCGTTTTCCCTGCCTTCCAAACCGTATCGCCCGAATAAGGAAGCTGTGTTTTCCGTTTGGCCGTCAATTACTGATGTAAAAAAGGCGATATTTTCGGCCCCTGTCAATTCATCATAGAGAAACAGGTCGGGCGCGACCAAACCGATATGGGAAATGATTTCCGAACCGCAAATCGTTTTGCCGCCGATCTCAACTTTGACCAGTCCGGAACTCGGCCGAATCAAAGACCCGATTATTTTCGCCAAAGTCGTTTTGCCGGAACCGTTAGGACCTGTAATTACAAGTTTCTCCCCTTTTTCAACTTCGATTGATATATCGTGGAATATTTTTCGGCCCGGAAATTTCTGCGTGACCTTATCGAGTATTAATTTCATGTTAAAGGGATTTTAATAAAAAAAAGGCCGAATGCCAAGAATATTTACGAATAAAAAAGGCGCGACAAACCGCCGCGCCCGTAATTTTCGCGTTTTCGCAAATTCATACTATAATTTGGCCCAATCTTTGATAACGAAGCCGGCTCGGCAAATGGATTATCCAAAACCCAATCCGTTTGCCAAGAGACAACATATCGTTCTTTCTGACAATCGGCGGATTGGATTCGGAATCTAATGACCAGTGAATCATCAAGGCCCGGCCAAGCACTTCTTTTCTGTCTAAGAATCCCCAATACCGCGAGTCATAGGAATTGTCTCGATTATCCCCCATCATGAACAGCTTCCCCGGCGGTACTTTGATAGGGGGCATATTATCCCGTCTGCCCCATTGGACTCCCGGATTATAGGGGATTTTGTTAGCGGCGTCTTCGTGTTTGCCATGTTCGGGAAGCGGCACAAGACGACCATCTACATAGACTTCCTTATCTTTAATTTCCACGGTTTGCCCCTCAACCGCAATACATCTTTTTATATAGTTAACGGGGGGCTTATTGGGTTCGATATGCTTAAAAATCACGATATCGCCAGGCTTGGGGTCGGTAATAGCCGGCAATTTGATATCGATGAAAGGAATCGGTAATCTCATGCCATAAATAAATTTGTTCGCCAATAAAAAATCGCCGATAAGCAACGTATTTTCCATAGAACCGGATGGTATCTTATAAGCCTCCACCACTGATGTTTTAATCATCAGCGCCATAATTAAGGCGATACCCAAAGATTCTAAATAATCCCAGGTAGTTCCGTACCAGCTTTTCTTATATTTTTTTGACTTGAAAAATATCGACATACGTGCCTCCAACAACGGCCGCTTACATTAAATCATCAATTTCAATCATAATATATTATACCAATAGATTCAGGGCAAGTTGCCATTGTAACAAACCGATTTTTATTATTTTATTATACCCGTTATTAATCGGATTATATCATTATAAGTAACTACCACCATCAATAAAAACAACAGTCCCATGCCGATTTGCTGAGCGATTAATCTTCCTTTGAGCGAGACAGGTCTCCTTTTAAAAGCCTCGATTACCAGAAACACCAAATGGCCGCCATCGAGTACCGGTATGGGCAGAATATTGATTATCGCGAGATTTACCGAAAGAAAAGCCGCCAATCCCAGTAGAGCGATAAATCCCTGACGCGCCGCCGCGCCCGCTTGTTGCGCAATCAATACCGGCCCGCCAAGAGCCTTGATTGATTCCTGTCGACTGACCAATTTCCATAGAACAGAAAACATCTGGCCGGTTACGAATAAATTGGCGGAAACGCCGTCTTTAAATGCCTGCCAGGGGCTGATTGGCCGATAATCATAGGCCGGCCCGATACCTATTCTTCCCTCAAACCTTTCGCGGCCGAGGGAATCAATGCCTGGAATTGAAAGAGTGCGTATGTCGGAGGTGACAGTCTTTCCTGAATCGGTCCAAACAACCTTTAGAATGCTATTCGGCCTGATTCTAACATAAGCCGCGATTTCATTAAAATCGGCGAAAGTGTTGCCATCAATTGACACAATCGTTGAACCTTCTTTAAGACCAGCCTTATCAGCTGGCCCGCCAGGACTTACCATCCCGATTTCCGTGGAGTTGGGTCTGATTACCGGCGAACCTGTTGACCAGTAAACGATAAAGAATAAAAATACAGCCAGAAGAAAATTCATTACCGGCCCGGCCAGAATGACCAACGACCGTTTTAGCACAGACGACGCCATGAAATCGCCCGGCTGAGGCACGTAATTATCCTCGGTGATGTTTTCGCCCGACATCTTCACATAGCCGCCCAAAGGCACTATTCCAATCATATATTCTGTTTCACCGACTTTTTTACCGATTAGTTTAGGCGGAAATCCAAGCGAAAATCGTTCGACCCGAATACCCGCTTTTTTGGCTACTATAAAATGACCGAGTTCATGAACGAAAACCAGAAGCCCAAGCACGAACACGAATGCGATAAGAGTAGTCATAGCATCTTAATTAACGCTTTCCACCGTCAAAAGTTCCGTTTGTTTGATTATCGGCATATCGTCGACTAAAATTTGTCGGTATTTTCAAATTCGGCCGCGATATTACCCGCTATATGGCTGGCTTTGCTATTCGCCGTAAAAATTTGTTCAAGAGTATCCGCATCGCCCAAACCGCATCGATTCATGGTTTCTTCGACGATATCGAAAATCCGCTTAAATTGAATTTTATGGTCCAAAAACGCTTTTACCGCTTGTTCATTGGCCGCGTTAAACACTGCTGGACTTATTCCCGCCTCCCTAACCGCGCGATAGGCCAGTTCCAAAGACCTGAATTTATCTTTGGGCGGAGGGTAAAAGTCCAGCCGCAATTCCTTCGAGAAGTCAAACTGGACCAAATCCTGCTTAATTCTTTCCGGATAAAAAAGCGCATATTGAATAGGCAACCGCATATCCGGCTTAGATAGTTGGGCAATCGTTGACCCATCGATAAATTCCACCATCGAATGGACCACCGATTGCGGATGAATCACTACCTCTATCCTATCAGCGGGTATATCGAATAGATAGGCCGCCTCGATAATTTCCAATCCTTTATTCATCAAAGTGGCCGAGTCTATCGTAATTTTAGGTCCCATGTTCCATGTCGGATGTTTCAGTGCTTCTTCCGGCGTGATTCCGTCAAAGTTTTCTCGGCGGAAAAACGGTCCCCCCGAACTGGTTAAAATCAGGCGCGCGACCTCAGTCCGCTTTCCCGACGCCAGGCACTGAAAAATCGCCGAATGTTCCGAATCAATCGGAATAATTTCGCCGCCGTGCGTCGCGGCCATCCTATTAAGCAAAGGGCCGGCGGCCACCATTGATTCTTTATTGGCGAGAGCGACTTTTTTCCCCGCAATCAATGCGGCGGCAGTGGCCTTAAGACCGGCGAACCCAACCACGGCATTTAAAACGATATCGACGCTTGAATCGGAACAAAGCTTGGAGACATCTTCGGCGTCAATCAATTTGGTCTTGGCCGGATTAATCGATTCGGCCAATATAGACAAACCCGTCCGATCGCAGAGTGCGACATAGGACGGGTTATATTTACGAGCCTGCGCGGCCAGCAACTCGGCATTGCGATTGGCCGTCAAGCCGATAATCCTGAATCTGCCGGGATTGCGGTCGATTATATCAAGGGCGTTACGTCCGATCGAGCCGGTACTGCCCAATATAACGAGATTCTTCACCCTTATTTTTTTCGATACACCTTTATCATCGTTACCGGTTCGATGGGTCTGGTTTCTTGGGGGTTGTTTACCGCAACATTGGCAATCCTATCGACCACATCCATGCCGCCGATAACTTTAGCAAATGGCGAGAATTTCTGCTTATCGAGGAAAGAATTATCTTTGAGATTAATATAGAATTGGCTGGCACTGGCCCCGGCACTACTTCTGGCCATGGAAATATATGGACGTATATTAGAATACGGAGAAACTTCGTCCGCCAATTTCGGTTCATCGGGCGCGCCCATACCGGTTCCTGTCGGATCGCCGCCCTGGATAACAAATCCCTTTACGACACGATGGAAAATCGTGCCGTCGTATAGTTTTTTATCGACCCTATCCAGAAAATTCTTGGCGTGAATAGGGGTTTCTTTTTCGAAAACTTCCAGGGTAATATCGCCCATATTAGTTTTGATTATGACTATTGGATTTCCGGCTGCTTTCATTTCGGTTGTACCCTTCGCTGACGTTAAAATCGCAGGAATATCGGCAGCCAGTTGATTCAATTTATTTATCGCCGCCTTATATTGCCCAGCCTCTATTGTTTTCTGACATTCGGTATATGTTGATTCAGCGGCCGCCATATTTTGTTTAGCTGATTCGACATTGGCTTTATTCGTGGAGGTGACTTTAATTTTATTGAGTTCAGCGATTGTGGAATCAAGCGCTGCTTTTACTTGGTTCATCAGTTGGGTCGCGTCATTCCGTGCTTGCCCCTTTTTAGCCGCGGCTTCCTCCACCGCATTGTTAGCCAACAGAACAGCGCTTGCGTACAAAGATGTGGCTTGCGCGTAGCTTCGGGTCAGCGCGAATTTGCCGTCGGCCTCCAGTTTGGCGGCGTTGGCGGCGGCCAGCGTATCGGATGCCATCTTAAATAAATCCGGGGCGTAAATATCCGCTTCGGCGGTTTTAGCGGCCTCAAAGGCGGCCGTGGCCTTTTGAATCGCCTCTTCGGGGGCTTTGGCGCAGCCAACAAGCAAAATTATCGCGATAAGGCCAAGAATCATGAAAGCACGTTTGAACATCTGGAAATTCCTTTCTTTGATTTATTGTGATTGAAATCTTGTTGAATCAACTAATTCATTTGCCGGCGGAAAGGCAACTGTTTTCATACGCGCATTAAGGATTTTAATCGGCTCAATCGGTTTTTCATCCTGAGCCGGCACTCTTGAAATATCCCGAGCCAACTCAAACCCGGCAATCACCATACCAAAACAGGATGTGCTTTTATCAAAATCAGGATAATCGTCCAGCAAAATATAAAACTGCGACCCGTTGGTCTTGCCGTTGGCGCCAGGCATCATTCCGATGTATCCTTTTTTGTTCGGTAAAGCGCCTGTTTCGGGAGCCAAACCATATCCAGGCCCCCCCAGGCCTGTACCACTTGGGTCGCCGGAAACCATAATCAAATCGGCTATAACCTTATGAAACAATAACCCATCATAAAAGCCATTCTCAATCAGCTTGATGAAATTTCCGCCATGATTCGGCGCCGCTTTATCATATATTTCGATTTCAATTTCCCCTTTGGTGGTGTTAAGCACGGCTATTGGATTTCCCTGCGGCGTTCTGTCGTATTTGGGTTCTTCTTCCGTTATCAACGACAGCGAATTGGCGGATTTTTGGGCTTGCTCTTGTTTTTTCTTGGCACCGCAACTCATCAATAAAAAAGGACTGAATAGCAACAGCCCATATAATACATATCTTTTCATTTAGTTTCCATTTCCATTAGATATCTGCCACGCTCCCGTATCGTGTATCATTAGTGTACTTTGTTAAAACAATCGCCGGCTCAAGTCAAGGGGAATTTCGTGGACGAACAAGCATAAAACCCCAATTTAGAATGAATATGAAATTGCTTCGCAACGTACAGTTAATGGGCGCTAAGTATTCTGCGGCGAAAATATATCGAGGGCGAATCTTGCGACTCGCCCTCACGGTACTAATAAAAACACCTCACAACATCAACCAACGCACGTGGCCCACTCACCAAATAGTACCAAAAGAGCCACAAACTGCCTCATCCACATCCCGATTTATATTATCATTATATTTTCGAATGTCAACAAGAAAATGAGAAATTTTTCACAATGTTCCACGAAGTTGATTTGCGGAAAATCATATCGGTTTAAAAGCTTGAAATCTGATTAAAACGTCATAATTTATGGATAAGGCCACATAATCGGATTATGGCTGTTATAATATACTATGGACTACATCGTCGACGTGAGCTATTTGACCCCGCTGGCTATTTTCTGGCGCCACATGGCTCTTTGGAGGGCCGCCTCAGCCCTGGCCACATCAATACCGGGGTCGTTTCGATGAGCCAGGCGTTCGCGGGCGCGTTTCTCGGCATTTTTCGCCCGTTCGATATCGATGTCTTGCGGCTTTTCAATCGCATCCGCCAAAATAGTGGCAATGTTATTGGATACTTCAAGAAATCCGCCGGAAATAAAAAATATCGATTCTTTTCCTGAAATATCTTTCACTTCAAGCCGCCCAATCACCAAAGGCGTAATCAACGGCGCATGGTCTGTCAAAATCCCCAAATACCCTAATGCCCCAGGCGCGACGATACTTGAAACGTCTTGTTCGAAAACGATTTTTTCGGGGGTCACGGCCGATAGTTTAAACATCTACTTTTCCGCTTTTATTCGTTCGGCGTTTTCTAAAACTTCATCAATGCCGCCAACCATGTAAAATGCCTGTTCAGGAATATCGTCATGTTTGCCTTCAATAATCTCCTTGAATCCGCGAATCGATTCTTCGATTTTCACGTATTTGCCCGGTCGTCCGGTAAAGGCTTCCGCCACAAAAAACGGCTGCGACAAGAATTTCTGAATCCTTCGAGCCCGACCAACGATTACTTTATCTTCGTCGGATAATTCTTCGATACCGAGAATAGCGATAATATCCTGAAGGTCTTTATATCTTTGTAAAATTCTCTGGACCCCGCGCGCCACATTGTAGTGTTCTTCGCCGACGATATTGGGATCGAGTATCCTGGATGTTGAATCCAGAGGGTCGACCGCCGGATAAATCCCCAGTTCGGAAATCTGTCTCGACAATACTGTAGTGGCGTCAAGGTGCGAAAATGTCGTTGCCGGAGCCGGATCGCTCAAATCATCGGCGGGAACATATATGGCCTGTACCGATGTAATCGAACCGGTTTTAGTCGAAGTGATTCTCTCTTGCAAGGCCCCCATTTCGGTTGCCAAAGTCGGCTGATAACCCACTGCCGATGGCATTCTACCTAAAAGCGCCGACACTTCCGAACCCGCCTGCACGAACCGGAAAATGTTATCTATAAAAACCAGTACGTCTTGATTTTCTTCGTCGCGGAAATATTCCGCCATGGTCAATCCTGACAGCGCTACCCTGAGACGGGCGCCCGGCGGTTCATTCATCTGGCCGAAAACCATGGTGGTTTTGGCCAAAACTCCGGAGGCCCTCATATCAAGCCAGAGGTCGTTTCCTTCGCGTGTACGTTCTCCTACCCCACAAAACACGGAAAATCCGCCATGCTCCGTCGCTATGTTGCGAATAAGCTCCTGGATAATCACGGTTTTGCCCACTCCGGCGCCGCCGAACAAACCGACCTTACCGCCTTTGGAATACGGTTCAAGCAAATCTATAACTTTGATACCGGTTTCGAAAAATTGCGTTTTAGTTTGTTGGTCTGTAAATTTAGGCGCGGGGCGGTGAATCGGATATCGTTTTTGCGCGGTAAATGGTCCCATCTCATCGATGGTTTCCCCCAAAAGATTAAACACGCGCCCCAGGGTATTTGGTCCCACAGGGACCGTAATCGGTTGTCCGGTGTCGATTGCCGGCATTCCCCTGACGATACCGTCCGTCGATGCCATCGATATGCAGCGGATTCGATTTTCGCCGATATGGCCCGCGACCTCAACCGTTAAATCGATTTTTTGGGTATCATCTTTTATCTTAATCGCGTTCAAGATATTTGGCAATTTATCCGCCGGAAATTCGCAATCAACCGTCGGCCCGATAACCTGCACAACCTTGCCGATATTCTGTCCTTCCATGACTTTCCTCGTATTCTAAAATAAAAGTTTTCAAAAATTATTTTAAGGCTTCCGCGCCGCCCACGATATCCAGTAATTCTTTTGTAATCGACGCCTGACGCGCTTTGTTGCGCTCCAGAGTTAAAGTTTCTATCATTTCATCGGCATTGCGAGTGGCGTTGCCCATCGCCATCATGCGCTGGCTGAACTCCGACGCGAAGGCTTCCAGCAACGCCATCAAAATCTTGGTCAGACAATATCGAGGTACCAGTTCGCTGAATATCCCGTTGGCGTCTGGTTCGAAAATATAATCGTCGCTCGAACGCTCTCCATCACCGGGTTTCTCGATAGGCAAAAACTTTTCTATCATCACCTTGCTCGAGGATATGGAAATGTATTTCGTATAGAGCAATTTGACTTCATCGACCTCGCCGCTCTGGAACAGCGCGGTAATATCGGCGGCCAAGTTTTTTACCATAGTCAAATCGGCTTTACCGCCGGTATATTCTATTTTAAACGCTATCGGATAAGGACGCTTTTTAAAAAACGATACAGCTTTCTTTCCAATCAAACCGAGCTTGACCTTATCCTTCGGCATTTCGGATATAAAACGGTTGGCCGCGCGAAGAATATTCGAATTATAAGAGCCGCATAATCCTCGATCGGCGGAAATCACCACCAACAATGTTGATTTTACCTGCCGCTCTTCGAACAACGGGTGTTTCAAGCCGGCCGCCGCGCCCGCCAGAGATTCAAGCATTTGTTGCATCTTAAGGCCGTAGGGTCTGGCCGATTCGACCCTTGATTGGGCGCGCCTTAATCTGGCCGCGGCCACCAATTCCATGGCTTTGGTTATTTGTTTGGTCGATTCCACCGACCGAATGCGTCTTCTTATGTCGCGAAGGGACGGCAACTTTTACTCCATCAACCCTTTGAAATTTTTAACTTTTGGCTTTGAATTCAGCTTTGAATTTCTCGACCGCCGTTTTCAGTTTATTTGCGGTCGCCTCATCAAGGTCTTTTTTGTTTTTTATATCATAGCCGATATCCGGATAATTTTTTTCCATATAAGCGTGAAATTCCGTCTCGAATTGTTTGATATTGGAAACGGGAATATTGTCCAGATATCCCTTTATCGCCGCCCAGATAATCATAACCTGCTTTTCCAGGGGCATTGGTTCATATTGATTCTGTTTTAATATTTCTTCCATCGCTTTGCCGCGGGTCAACTGCCTGATTGTCGCTTCATCCAAATCGGAACCAAACTGCGCGAACGCCGCCAGGGCGCGGTATTGCGCCAAGTCCAGACGTAATGAACCGGCCACCTTTTTCATGGCTTTGGTTTGCGCGTTTCCGCCGACGCGCGACACCGAGATACCCACGTTGATGGCGGGACGAAAACCAGCGTAGAACAAATCAGGTTCAAGATAAATTTGCCCATCTGTTATCGAAATAACATTCGTGGGAATATACGCCGACACATCGCCAGCCTGTGTTTCGATAATGGGCAAAGCCGTCAAGGAGCCCCCGCCGAGTTTATCGTTAAGTTTGGCGGCTCTTTCCAGCAGCCTTGAATGCAAATAAAAAACATCGCCGGGATAAGCCTCGCGCCCAGGAGGACGCCGGACCAGCAGCGACAGCTGGCGATAAGCTTGAGCATGTTTGGTCAAATCATCGTAAACGCAAAGGGCGTGCTTACCGTTATCGCGAAGATATTCCCCCATCGCGCAACCGGCGTATGGCGCAATGAATTGCATGGGCGCCGGATCGGTCGCGCTGGCCACGACAACGGTTGTATATTCCATAGCCCCGAAATCCTCTAATATCTTCACCACTTTGGCCACGGTAGAGGCTTTTTGACCGATTGCGACATAGAAACAATAAATATCGGAGTCGCGCTGATTAATAATAGTATCAATCGCAATAGCGGTTTTCCCGACCTGCCGATCGCCGATAATCAACTCGCGCTGACCCCGACCGATAGGTATCATGGAATCAATCGATTTTAATCCGGTTTGCACGGGCTCCTTAACCGGTTGCCGCGAGACCACATTAGGGGCATTGCATTCAATCGGCCTGTATTCCTCCGTGACTATAGGCCCTTTACCATCCAAAGGCTGGCCTAACGGTGATACGACTCTTCCGACAAGAGCATCACCCACCGGTACACGGGCCACCGCTCCTGTCCGTCTGACTGTGTCACCCTCTTTGATGCCAGTGTCGGGGCCAAAAATCGCCGCTGAGACCGAATCCTCTTCAAGGTTAAGCACAATGCCGATAATGTCGCCGGGAAATTGCAATAACTCCGACATCATGGCATCCTCAAGGCCCCAGATTCTGGCGATTCCATCCCCAACCTGGAGGATGCTGCCGACCGATTCCATCGCCAGCTTTGTTTGGTGTTTTTCTATTTCTTTTTGTAATATCGAACTGACTTCTTCCGGGCGGAATGCCATAACGCACCTCTATTTAGAACACTTTGACCTGCAACAGGTCGTGTCTTAATTGTTCAAGTTCTCGTCTAATCGATCTGTCAATTATCCGATTGTGCATATACACGATAATACCCCCGATAATCGAACGATCGATTTTCTGAATTATTTCGATTTTCTTTCCAGAAATTTTTTCTAATTTTTCCTTTAATCTACTTTTCGTATCATCGTCAATCTGGACCGCGGTCACGACTCTGGCTTTAATTAATCCCTGGTAATCTTCCAGCAGCCTTTCGAATTCGATGGCGATATCAGGCAGAAGCGCGATTCTGTGTTTACGCAACAGCAAATCAAAAAACGACAATAATTGAGGCGACAACCTTGTCGTAAAGATTGTCCGCAAAAAGGTCATTTTTTCGTCGCTGGTAATATTGGGTGATCGCAAAAACTGCAGAAACCCTTTATGGCTGGCCGAAAATGATCGAAGTTGATTCAAATCGACCGCCACCATGTCGGCGTTTCCACTTTTGACCGCGATGTTAAATAGCGCCAGAGCGTATCTGGCAGCGATACGAGATTCTCTCATTTAATCTGCTCTATATCATCAAGAAATTTGTTGATTAACTGCCGGTGTTTGTCATCTGTCAATTTTTCGGCGATAACCTTCTCCGTCGCCAGTACCGCCATGTTAACTATATCATTTCGCAGCTGGACTTTCGCTTTGGCGATATCTCGCGTCAGGTCTTCGCGGGCTTTGCCGATTATGTCTTTGGCTTCAGCCCTCGATTGCTCCCGGATTTCGGCGGCTACGCGGTTACCTTCGGCAATGGCTTCTTGAATTTTGGCTCTTGCGGCCTGGTCGATTTCCTTTAACTGCCGCTGATATTCAGCCATCATTTCATTGGCTTGTTTCTTGGCAAGCTCCGCCTCATCAAGGTCAGCTTTGATTCGGGCCCGTCTCTGTTCAAGCATAGCCAGAAGCGGTTTCCAGGCGAATAGTTTAAGAATCCAGACCGCGAGCAAAAAACCCACAATCTGTGTCAGCAGCTCGGGAAGCTTAATCCCGAGCGATGTCACGATGTCGCTCATAAATCCTCCTCGGGCGTATTCAGGCTTATAATTGCCCGCAACATACGTCGTTTACTTGAGGAGAATGACCGCCACTAACGCGTAAATGGTCAGAGCCTCGATAAATGCCGCGCCGATTATCATACCGGTCTGGATTTTACCAGCCGCTTCGGGTTGACGCGCCATAGCCTCCATGGCGGATTCGACCGCCTTGCCAAGTCCGAGTCCCGAACCTATCGCCGCCACCGACACGGTCAGCGGTAATAAAAATCCTCTTGCGGTTTCAGCGTCCATAGTTCCTCCTTTAACGAATTATTAAAATGCTAATGATGTTCTTCATGCACGGTCATCAATGAAAAATAAATAGTTGACAGCAAGGTAAAAACAAGCGCCTGAACAAAACTTGTCAACAATGCCAAAAAGATAAATGGAAAATGCAAG
>JAAYTW010000098.1 GCA_012517955.1 Candidatus Zixiibacteriota bacterium
AAAATCCATTGAACGGCATGATGTTATAGATATATTTTTTGCCGTCTGCGATTGGCATGCGACTTGCTTTAAATGAAGTTCGGGAAAAAGTATGATTATTCAAAAACAGGTAATAGAAAAGTCGGGAATCCCCTTGTTCAAGAAACTGTTGCATGTGGCGACGGTTTCGCAAAAGTTAACGGCCAACAATGTGGCCAATGTCTCTACACCGGGTTATCAAAGTCAATCGATTGATTTCAAAAAAGAGATGCAAAAAGCTCTTCATAAAGAAAGAGTCCCGCTTAGCGTAACCAATCCCGGGCATATTCCTTCGACTAAAAAACCGGCGGAGGTGGAAATTTACACGGATGAATCGGAAAGCAACGCTTCCGGTGTCAATAATGTAGATATCGACAAAGAGATGGGTTCCCTGGCCGAAAATCAGATACTTTTTACATTTGGGGCAAAAATGGCCATGCAAAAATTCACTGCCCTTAAAAACGTAATTAGAGGTAGGAGCTAATTATGAGTGGATTATTCAGCATTATTGATATCGGGGCCGCCGGTTTATCGGCCCAGCGCACCAAACTTAACGCAGTCTCCCAGAATATCGCGAACGTCGAAACCACCAAAACCCCGGAAGGCACACCTTACAAGCGACGCAAAGTTACTTTTAGGGCCGACGAGGATAATCGCAGATTCGTTGACATACTCGATAATTCGGTAACCGCTTTAAAGCGAACGAATGTCAAGCATCTCCCCAATTCGGAAAACAGCAGTGTTAAAAATAATGCCGTCAATTTGGTTGCGGCCGATGAGACCATCGTTGAGCCGGACGCCTTTAAACTGGTATATGATCCGACTCATCCCGATGCCGATGAAAATGGTTACGTGGAAATGCCTGATATCGATATTATCGCCGAGATGGTCGATATGATGGTGACCTCGCGCGCTTATGAGGCCGATGTCGCGGTAATCCAATCGGCTAAAGAGATGGCAATGAATTCCCTAGATATATAATTGGAATCAAGGAGTAGTACATGAGAATTGATCCCGCTGGAATTTATGCAAGTAACGGTCAGCCTGCCAGAATTATTCCGGGGAAAATCGATACGGCGAAATTGAAGCCGTCGACTCAAGATATAAAGAAATCCGGCAACGCCCCCGCGAATTTCGCATCTCTGCTTTCGGATGCTGAGACCAAACAGCTGACCAAATTATTCGGTAAATTTGACATTAAAGAATTGGCGGGTAACGCCCCAATTGAGCCAAATGACGATCGCCCGGGACAAATAATCGATATTCTGGTATAAGCCATGACCAAGATATTACCTGGTTACGCGCAACAGGTTGTCCCGGATTTTTCGGCTCTAGCCAAAGCCGCCGAAAAGCCGGGCGACTCCGAAGAAAAGCTCACCTTTCCGCAAATATTTAAAGAAATGGTGAACAACACGAACGACCTTCAAGCTCAAGCGCAAGACCTTGCCGAAAAATTCGCTCTGGGAGAGGTCGCCGATATTCACGAAGTGATGGTCGCGGCGGAAGAGGCCGGAATTGCGTTGGATCTGGTGATGGAAATCCGCAATAAGCTAATTGACGCTTATCAGGAACTGATGCGATTGCAGGTATAATATATGTTCAACTATTTATTAGAAAAATTTAAGTCAAGTGTGATGCCTTGGTGGCAGAGCTTGAATTCGGGCAAAAAAATTTCATTTATCTTGCTGGCGGTTTTTTCGGTTGTTTTAGGCATTGTTATTTTCGCGCAGGTTACCAAGGCCAGCTATTCTGTATTGTATCGTAATCTCGATTCGCAGGAAGCCGGTCAGATTATCGACCAGCTCCGTGGTTCTAAAGTCCCCTACAGGATATCCGAAGGCGGAACTGAGATTCTAGTGCCATCGTCAAAAATAAACGATGTTAGATTAAATCTGGCCGCTCAAGGTTATCCTAAAAGCGGCATCATTGGCTATGAAATTTTCGACCAGACAAACTTGGGCATGACCGATTTTCTTCAAAAAGTCAATTATCGGCGGGCTCTGGAAGGCGAGCTTACGAAAACTATTTCGAGTCTAAAAGAAGTGGAATCGGCCAGAGTCCATCTTGTAATACCTGAACAAAGGCTTTTTAAAGAAGATGAAAAACAACCGACCGCTTCCGTGGTTTTATATTTGAACCGTTCGAAGCCGCTGTCCCAGCGGCAGATTGAAGGGATAGCTTATCTGGTCTCATCATCTGTGGAAGGATTGCCCGCGGAAAATGTAACGATTCTTGATGCCTCCGGAAGATTGTTGTCCGCCCCTCGGCAAACCGACCAATTGGCGCAGTTGTCATCGAGCCAGCTCGATGTAAAGAAAAATATCGAAGCTTATCTTCAAGAAAAAGCTCAATCGATGCTTGATGGCGTCATGGGACCAAATCGGTCAATCGTAAGGGTAAGCGCCGATTTAAATTTCGACCAGGTCGAAAAGACAAGCGAGTCGTATAATCCTGATAGCACCGTGGTTCGTTCGGAGGAGACAACGGAAGAAAATCAATCGGCGTCAGATACAAATGACCCGAACAAGAAAAAAGACTCATCAGGAACCAAAAAAACCACCATAAGAAATTATGAAGTAACCAAAAAACTTGAGCACCTGGTCAGTCAAGTAGGGAACATAAAACAGTTAAGAGTCTCCGTATCGGTTGACGGTACTTATAATATGGTTAAGGGAGCCGATGGCAAAATGGTTCGTCAATATACTCCCCGTCAACAAGAGGAGTTGGATAAGCTATTGGCGCTGGTTCGCGGGGCAGTGGGATTTTCTGACCAGCGCGGCGATATTATCGAAGTCGCCAATTTACCTTTTGAAACGATGCAGGATGATTGGGAAGAACAGCAGCAAGTCAAGCGGGATATCGCGATAAGATATTGGCTGAATATCTTATATAAAATATTGGGACTCGCCGTAGCGGTTTTCGTGCTCTTGAAACTGCGCAAATCATACAATAGATGGAATGAAAGAAGAATCGCTCATCGAAGATTCCTCGATGCCCAGGCGGAAATCAAACGCAAGGCGGCCGAAATTATCCCTAAAGTAGCGCAAGAACCTAAACTTATCGATCATATACGTAAAATTGCCGATGATAATCCGAAGGAGATTGCGAAAGTCATAAAAACCTTGATGGCGGAGTAGTATGCCGGTTGAACAACAAACAGAATTAACGGGATCGCAAAAATCGGCGATTCTTATTGTCGGTTTGGGCACCGATATTTCAGCTAAGGTCCTAAAAGAGCTTAATGAAGCCGAGATTGAAAAAATAACCGTTGAAGTAGCCAATTTACGCGATATCCCACCCAAAACCGAAGATATGGTTTTAAAAGAAGTCTCGCAGTTGATTATGGCTCAAGAATATATAAATCAGGGCGGTGTGGAATACGCGAAAAATCTTCTGGAAACTGCCGTGGGTAAAAATAAAGCCTTGGAAATCTTAAAACGCTTGGAAGGATCCCTGAAAGCTTCCGGATTCGCTAAAATAAAGAATATCGATCCTAAGCAGTTGGTTAACTTTATCCAGAATGAACATCCTCAGACAATTTCGTTGATTCTTACGCAATTGTCGCATCAGCAGGCAGCCCAGGTATTGTCCGACTTATCACCTGAATTACAGTCGGAAGTGGCCTTTAGAATCGCCACTATGGAGAAAATTTCTCCTGAAATTATCAACGAATTAGAAGTGCTTTTGGAAGATCAGTTCGAGATGATAGGCACGCGCGATTTGTCAATTTCGGGTGGCACTAAGATGGTCGCCGAAATCCTGAACCTGATGGAATCATCTACAGAAAAAGCAATAATCGAATCTATCGAAAACGAACGGCCGGAATTGGCCGCCGAAATCAAAAACCTGATGTTCGTCTTCGAAGATATAATTCTTCTGGATGACCGCTCGATTCAACGAGTTCTTAAAGATGTTGAAACTAAAGATTTGGCGATTGCCTTGAAAGCCGCCAGTGAAGAACTCAAGGTCAAGATATTCTCTAACGTCTCGGAGAGAGTCGGGGAGATGATTAAAGAAGAGATAGAATTCATGGGCCCGATGCGTCTCTCGGATGTTGAAGCGGCTCAGCAGCGTATTGTTGAAGTGATTAGAAGATTACAGGATGAGGGGCAGATAATTATCGCTGGACGCGGCGGCAAAGAGGAATTGGTTGTCTAGTCATATTATTAAAGAGTATAGTTATATGGGAGGGGCCGAGACCCCCGTCGTTTCCCGAGCCAGAATTATTACTGACGGCGATTTTGAGGAGCCGGATTTACCCATATTCAGGCTGGGCGACGAAGCAATCGGCGATACCCCTGAAGGACTCTTTCGAAAACCCAGCAGTCTACCCATTGCTCCGCGTTTTTGCAGAAATCATCCCAAAAACGAGGTTGCGGATAAAAATAATCAACCGCCGCCGGCGCCCGAAGTCGATCCTTTGGAAAAACTCAGAGAAGAATACGAACAAAAATTAAGAAGGGAAAACCAGGAGTCGTACCTTCGCGGTCTCGAAGAAGGACGAAAACAAGGGATAGCCGAATGGACTCCACAGGCACAGCGAATAAGACAGGCTCTCGAAAAAGCGATGGCCGCTTTAAGTCAACGTTTCGAGACCAATATCGGGGCTCTTGAAAAATCGATTGGCGATTTGGCGGTGTTTCTGGCCGAAAAAATCGTCGGCGAAGCGGTGAATAGAATCCCCGATGTGGTTAAAGAAAATGTCGAGAAATGCCTGAAACTGCTTGCCGGCGCCGGTAACGTAATAATTAAAATCAACCCCGCCGATTACGATGTTATCAAAGCGCATTTACCATCGCTGTTGCAGCGCTTTGAAGGTAAATTTACTTTTCATCTTGAACCATCGCAGAATATCTCCCCCGGCGGTTGTGTTCTTGAACTGGATGGGTCAATTGTAGATGGACGAATTGAAACGCAATTAGAAAATATCAAGCAGCATATGAAAATTCTTAGCTGATGTATACACTCGATGATAAAATCGACCGATTTAAGAATATAATTAATTCGGCCCAAATCATTAACCAAACCGGCGTGGTTACCCGGGTGGTTGGTATAGTTATTGAGGCGACCGGTCCGGCTCTCCGAGTAGGGGACCAGGTTACGATTTCGACAGGAAAAGGGGCTGTGCCGGGCGAAGTCGTGGGGTTTCGAGATGGCCATATTTTCATTATGCCATTAGGTGAAATGGTGGGAATCGGCCCCGGAGCGTTGGTCAGCGCAGAGGGCAAGCCTTTAATCGCCAGAGTCGGCCAAGAATTACTCGGCAGAGTATTAAATGGTTTAGGTAATCCCATCGACGGCGGTCCGCCGCTTCTTTGTCGGGAAATAAGGACATTCGAAAATCAGTCGCCCCCACCAATGCAAAGGCGCAGGATTGTGGAACCATTATATACCGGTATCAGAGCGATTGATTGTTTCCTGACGATTGGAACGGGGCAACGAATCGCTATTCTGGCCGGTTCGGGTGTCGGCAAAAGCGTTTTGATGGGAATGATTGCCAGGTCTTCATCGGCTGATGTCAACGTTATCGGATTGATAGGCGAACGCGGTCGAGAAGTAAAAGATTTTATGGAAAAAGATTTGGGGCAAGAAGGATTAAAAAAATCGGTCGTGGTAACCGTTACCTCCGATGAATCGCCGTTACTTCGCATAAAAGGAATCATGCTGGCGACAACGATTGCGGAATATTTTCGCGAGCAAGGGAAAAACGTGGCTTTACTGGTCGATTCATTAACGAGGGTGGCGATGGGCCAGCGCGAGATTGGGTTGTCTATCGGCGAGCCCCCGACAACCAGAGGTTATACGCCATCGGTTTTTGCGATTCTTCCCAGGATTTTGGAAAGAGCAGGTCAATCTCAGAATGGAAGCATCACCGGTTTTTATACGGTTCTCGTGGAAGGGGACGATTTTACGGAACCGATAAGCGATTCAGTGAAGGCTATACTTGATGGCCATATCGTGCTTTCGCGAAAAATGGCTTCCAAGAATCAATATCCCGCTATCGATGTTTTGGAATCTATCAGTAGGCTTATGCCCGATGTTACAACGAGGGAGCATCAGGAACTCGCCGTGCGCTGCCGGCAGATTTTAGCCGATTATCGTGATGCGGAAGATTTGATTAATATCGGCGCCTATGTAAAAGGAAGCTCTCCTAAAATTGATTTTGCTCTCGAACGAATCGATAAATTGAATGCCTTCTTGCGCCAACATATCGATGATAGAGCGGATTTTTCGCAATCTATCGCTTTCTTGAAAGATTTATTAAATAACGGAAACACCAATGAAAAAGCTTAAATTCAGGCTTGAACGAATAAGGAAATATAAAGAGCAGATTGAAGATGACCGCAAACGGTATCTGGCGGTTACCCAGAATAAATTAAATGAAGAGAAGACCAGATTATCGGCAATCATTGAAACGCGCGATCGATATATGGCGGTTTTCGGAGTCAGGTCGACCGGCAAAATAAATATGCGGGAATTGATTCTATCCAAACGTCATCTCGATAAGCTTTCCGCTGACATCGTTATGCAGACTAAAGCGGTGAAACTTGCCGAACAGGAAGTTAATAAGGCACAGAAAGCGTTGATTGAAGCGGTCAAAGAGAGAAAAAAATACGAAAAACTCAAAGAGAAACAACTCGAAAACCATCGAAAAGAAAATCTGCTTTCCGAAAATAAAGAACTTGATGAGTATGGGTCGCGCCCCAAACGGAATGCCCTGAGCCATAACTATCAGATTTAAATCCTAAAGAATCTTGATATGAGGATTTTTTCGCGCCTTTCGTGTTCGAAGCCCAACAATTGTAGTTATCGATAAATCCGATTTTTATTTTGATTATTCCCAATTAAAAAGCCCCCTCCCCGCGCAGGGGAGAGGGCTTATAAAGACTAACCGTTATTATTCAGTTGTCTTCTGTGTTCCGATGATTGCTTGATCATCGTTTCTGGGAATTACAGTGGTTCCTGGATTGGTCTGTTGAATCTGAATCGGATTTGGAGTGTCGAGAATTATCAGAGGAAGAGTGGTTGGGAACCAATGGCAGAAGTTCAAATTAGATGTGCCTTTGAAGTACGCGACCAATTTGGTGATATCGGAACCTCTGAATTCGCAGTTGCCGTTGACATCCCCGGAAACATACAGGTATGTGCCTGTCGAATCCATATAGCAGCTGTCCCTAGGAACGGGACCTACGCCCTTGAAGTAGCGTACGCCATAAGTAACGTCGCCGCCAAGGCGCTGGCCGTCGCCGCTGATATCGCCAATGACATATTCGCAATCGCCGCCGCCGCCACCTGTTACGGTGAACGACACGTTGATAGTCACTGATGGATTAGACAAATCGTTGGAAGTCACGATAATGCGACCAAGATATGTCCCCTCCGCGAGATCAGCGCTGTTCATGAAGATATTGAACGGCATCGGAGGAGCCGCCGGATCCAACATTCCGCTGGTTAAGTCTGTGGTTAGCCAGAAGATTGGAGCGGTGAACAATATGGCCGTGCTATCAGTCATATAGGCCTGATTGTACACCACCTGGAGACCGGTTGTGCCAGCCGCGTTTTCAATACCGATTGTCGATTCACTCAAGCTATCTAATCCGGGATTCATCGAGAGATATTGGGTCTTGATGTTTCCATTCGGATAGAGGATAGCCTGGAATGTCAACGAGCCGGTAGTATCGGTGGCTGACCAGTAATTGGGCACGCCAACGTAACTAACGATAAATCTCTGGTTAGCAGAATCGTAGTAGTAGTAGATATTTGGCAGATCGGAAGGATCCAGGTCATCCCACCAGATAGCGATGAGATTATTCGGGGTACTGCTATTAGGTATCGAATCGTTAGAGTAGTCGCTGGATGTAGCGCCAAAGCCGAGATAACCGTTAGAGATGATGTATATCGAATCGTAGGTGTTGCCATAGAATGGGAACGAGAATCCCATCGGCACTTTTTCGACATCATCATCGCCTAACGCAATCGCGGTGCCAACACTTGTGATATCCACCCAACTAAATGTCGGACCGCCAACTTCATCGTTATCCTTGTATCTGTAACCATAAGCATCCGGACCGCCGGATCTGAGTAATTGCGGAGGATAATATGGTTCAGTACGAGTACCCTTGGCATCAGAAATGGTCGCGAAACCAAGAGGAGCTTGACTGATGGAGTTGTGTTGAATATCACCGATGTCGCCATGGCGCGGACGGAACGGCGTATCCTGGATAACGGTCGCGCTGTAGAACATGTCGCAGAGGTTACCGGCGTTATCGATTGTGTTACCTACGGTATCAATGGCCGGTATTGTGGCCGAACCGTTAACCGACAGCGAGCCAATAGCAATAGTAACTGTTCCAGCTGAACTGGTATCGTAGGAAGCCCTTATCATTTTGTCGCCTGTAGCGGTGGTGTCCACCTGCCAGACGCCGGCGATTCGCTTCCAGTACATATCGCGATTGTTAAGCGTTGAATCGATCGCGAGACCTTCGTTATAGCCGCTATCTACGGAAGAAACGCCAGCCCAGAACTTCGTTGTGTTGCAGGCTATAAGAGCTTCAACACAATCAATTGGCCATACCGTCCAACCGGAATCCGCGGAATATAACGTGTCAACCAACAAAGGCGTATTATCCGGTATGCCGTTGTTGTCGGAATCAATGAATATGTAGCCGCGAATTCTGTCGTGTCTGGCATCAGGCCACGGCCAGAATGGATCGCCAATGGTAAGGAACTTGAATTCAACTGCTTCAATTAAGGCGCCTGTGGCCGGTGAGGTTACGTCGAATTGGGCCGCGAAGATGTTGTTCGGGCTATACATGTAAGAGGCATTCTCGATTCCTGGGGAATCGTAGCCCACGAAGTTATATGAAGCCGTGTTTACAGCGTCATATGCCTTATGCAACGTATCATTGGAATTATTGACGTCCGTACCCAGTTGCGCGATAACCGCCAGGTCATAATCGTTGCATGCCGTTACTGACCAACCAGGGAACGTTACAGTTGTTTGGCTCAACGATGGTAATGCAGTTACGGTTTGAGTGTTGGTGAAGCCATAGTTATCCGTGGCCTTAACCGTAAAGGTTTCGGTATTGGCGCCTTTGTTTCTGATGGTAGCCGTGATACTGTAGGTTTGGCCGCCCTGCAATTGGTT
>JAAYTW010000099.1 GCA_012517955.1 Candidatus Zixiibacteriota bacterium
CCAATTGCGGGATTGTATTAGTCGCGCCGACTTGAGCGATATGCTCCAGGTCCTTATGTCGGTTGTTATCAACAAGGTTTTGACCCCGGGCGGATTGTTTTAGCAGACCGAAAATGTCGTTAAGGTGACGGCCGTATAAAAAGCGGGCGGTTGAAGCGTTATCATTTAATCCCTTCTCATCGGGATTACCTTTCCAGAGCAAATCGATAAGCATCCCAGCGCAAACCGCATCTTCAAAAGATAGCCTCTCCCCTTTTCCCAAACAGACTACATGAAGCAGATTGCGTCCAGTCACGTTAAGGGCGAGAGCTTTGATATTATTGAAACATCCGAGTAATATTTCGGGAGTTTGTTGGGATATTTCGATAATATCAGCTAATTCTGGACTCAGACAGGCGAATAGCTTGTCTTTGGGTTGGGCCGCGCGTAATAGAATCGGCGAATTGTTCAAATCGAAATTTTCATTGGGTTTACTATCCTGTTCGCCGCAAAGCAGAACATTTGCTTTACCGAGTATTTGGCGAAGCTTTATGCCTTCCTCGGGAGCGCTTAAAGGAACCGCTCGCAGGGCGCCATTTTGCAGAGCCGATGTAATCATAGTGGAGGCGCCGAAGATATCGAAAATGACCAACGACTCAGCCGGTTCGGTGAAATCTTTGAGTTCGTTAATCGTAAAAAATGCTCGTATTTCCATTTAATCACGCCCAATGAATTAATAAATCCGCTGATATCCGTAAGGGCAAGGCTGCCTTGCCCTTACACAAAAACCGTAAACAGCTTACTTATGACTGGCGTTTTTATAGAACGGCGGTTTTACGACCACCGCCGGATGGTTCTGGCCACGAATGCCGATTTCGATTTTAGCTCCTATGTCGCCGAATTTTGTTTCGACATAACCCATCCCAATACCCTTATTCAAGCTGGGGGAAATCACGCCAGAGGTGACTTCGCCGATTTGTTTCCCACCAGATAGAATCGGGTAATGCTGACGGGGGAAAGATTTGTCTTCCATTTCAAACGCGACCAATTTACGGGTTAAGCCTTTTTCTTTGACTTTGACCAAAGCATCGCGGCCGATAAAATCCCCCTTGTCAAGTTTGGTTACCCAGCCAAGACCGGCCTCGAGCGGATTGGTTTTTTCCCAGATATCGTTACCGTAGAGCGCCATTTTCATTTCCAGGCGAAGCGAATCGCGGGCGCCCAACCCGATTGCCCCACCGCCCAGAGCAGTTATTTTGTTGTAAATTACATCCCACATTTTAGGACCAAGTTCATTTGGAAAATAAAGTTCGAAACCTTCTTCGCCCGTATAGCCGGTTCGCGAAAAGAGAATTTGTTCTCCGGCGACTTTACCCTCCGCGGCGTAGTAGTATTTGATTGTTTCCAGCGGGTAATCGGTAACCTGGCGCATCACCTTCTCGGCCATCGGGCCCTGTATCGCCAGAAGCGCGGTCTGGTCGGAAAGGTTGGTCAACTTGACATTAGCCGGCTTGTGTTTTTCGATATGAGCGAAATCTTTAGCGATATTGGAGGCGTTGACAACAAGATAAATCCGGTCCTTGAGATTGTAAACCAAAAGGTCATCGACAATACCGCCATCCTCGTAGCACATGCAGGTATACATAACCTGATTCGGGGCCAATTTGCTGACATCATTAGTTACGAGTTTCTGCGTAAAGTCTTTGGCGCCGGAGCCGGTAAGTTCAAATTCGCCCATGTGGGTTAAGTCGAACAGGCCGACGGAATTGCGGACACGAAGGTGCTCGGCGGTTATCGAATCATACATGACCGGCATCAGATACCCCGCAAATGGAATTATTTTAGCTCCCAGCTTTTGATGGATATGATAGAATGGTGTTTGTTTATCGGACATTATTCCTCCAGTTTCAATAGTTATGTTCATGATAATAATGACATTTGGCGGGCAGGTCAATCATTTTTGGAGAAAACGGAGGTTTACGAATTTATGGGGAGACCCTAAATTACAAGGTCGTTCAACGCATATGATTCCGTGGCCTGGTATTGGCGCGGTACCCAAAAGCAAAAGGGCGATCCCGATTGGGAATCGCCCTTCTTGTTTTATGTTTGAATAAAATCAAACCATTTCAAACGGCAGGTCTTAGAATTTGAATTCCGTGTTCAAGAACAAGAAGCTTTCGGACTTGATATCCGCCTGATAACTCTTATTGCGGAAATTCAACGACGCGGCCACGCCCTTAACTGGTGTGCATTCGACGCCGGCGATTAGCAAGCTGCTGCCGTTATCATCAACATCCGTGTTTGGGTCAACTATATCATAGCGGCCGAACAATCCAAGAGTCCGGAAAGGCGAATCTTCGCCGACCAAACTTCTGAACTTGAGGTTTCCAAAAATCGAGATTGCCGATGATTTGAGATCATCGACGTTGGCGCCCTGACC
>JAAYTW010000100.1 GCA_012517955.1 Candidatus Zixiibacteriota bacterium
AATCCCAGACCGGACGTTTGGCATCTACAGCGCTCTGGGGAATAATCATAAAGAAAAGCGCGGCACAAAACGCGATTACAGTAGCGGCATTCGGACCGATTCGATTGGTCATATATCAATCCACCTGTTCCGGCAGAGAGAAGCGGATACTGATGGTTTCAGCTTCCGATTCTTTCAAAATGAAATGAAGCACATGGGTTCCCTCGGGAATTTTCAGGACGAAGTCTGATGGTTGCGAGGGCACGACTCCTGAAAAATCTTGATACGCCATCGAAAGTGATTTTGAAGTCGTGGTTTTCAGCACTTGGAGCTCTTTGCCATCCTCCATGACGGATATCGAATAGCCGATTCGGCCTTCCATGTCGGGGCTGTAATTGGCTCGGGCGGTAACGGTCAAGTTAAGGGGACCGGTAAGTTTTATTTTTACGCCTTTGCTATTGTCCATTAAATAATAAGCAGTTTGATTCTTCTTTGAATATAGATGCACCAATTTTTTATATTCCATAGGCCAGAGAGATATCTTATCTCCGTTTGTTCCCTGTTTGTTGACAAATATACGCACGAACACGGTGTCAACGTTTTCGGAGACGAGCCATAGCCGATAATTATGAACCCCCGCTGGGATATCGAAGCGGGTTATTTCGGCGTTGGCGGGCAGAAGATTGGTGCCGCTTAGCCTGGCGCTGACTAATTTGCTTTTAAGCACATCGGCATGAGCCAGAAATTCGCCCTCCCAAACCTGGATTTGATAATTGGCGGTGGACTTCGGGCCGCGCAAACCGGCCCGGCTTCTTATTTCAACGCTGGTCGGTCCTTCCACGGCAAATCCCATTGATTGTCCCTTGGCCAGTTTGAAATACTTATAGGTTTTACCTTTTCCTGCGTCAAAAACGACTTCCCCGGGGCGGCCAAACGGAGTGATAGCCTTTTGAGTTGAAAGTACTTGTTCCTGTGATACGGCTATGCCGCAAAGGATAAAAACAAAAATACTTATCCGGATAAAAATCAGAATATGTCTCATTTATACCTCACCGGGGTTTACGCACAAACAGATGCTTATTTTTAACGAAATAATATCTTAAGTCAAGCCTTACGGCTGCAACCAAAATCACCAACAATATGATTGTATAGATAACCGTGGAAACCACCGAGTATTGTTCTTTGACGAATATCGGACCTTTGCCGATTTCCGGTTCCGGAGTGACTTCGATTGGAAGACCATGTTTCTCAGCAAATCTTGCCATGTCAAGCAGATGAATAACCGGTATTCTGCGTCCGGCCAAAATATTCAAGGCTCCTTTCGCGGGGAAATCGCGACCTTTCAGCGAAGCGGAGAATCCCGGCGGAATCAGACGGGCGTTTTGAGTCGAGCCAACCGCGGCTAATCCACCGCCCACATTTATAACGGCTTTATATTTTAAATCGTTCCGCTGACTATCGAATATCTTGATACGTTTTTTGATATTTAAATCAAGCGCGTTTTCCCCTGATTTGGGATTGGGCGAATTTATGAATTCCACCCCATTTCTTTTGATAGCATTTTCCAGCAAGATTCTGCCTTCGGGAGACAAACCGCGTCCCTGGTCGTCGCCTCCGCCCAAAGAAGCGGCTATCGATCTGAAATCCCATAAACCGTTTTTAACAAGCACGTCTTCCATATCGAGCCAGGTAAAATCCTCATAGGTAGCTCCATACGATGACGAACCGACCGAGGTTATTATAACCGGTTTGACTCCCAGAACTTTACACGCCGCCAAAACGGCGATATTAGCTCCAGGAAATGAACCGGTGAACATCACGGCCACTGGATCTCCAGGCATAACCTCAGCGCGATGAAGCAGCGCCACAAGATTAGCCGCAAGATTTGGGTTGGTCGCGATGAGCTTATCGCGAATATTGCTTCGGTCGGTCGTAATCAACGAATATTGCGGCCCAATCAACCCGGTGAGATTCGGGTCATTGCGAACATCTATCACCAGACCACGACGGTTGATTTCTTGCTTGATAATATCCTGGGCTTTCTTGGCCAGCTGGGCCGCTTGTATCTTTTCGGTATAGTAATCGGACTTTTTCGGGGTTTGCGTTTTTTCGGCCAGGAAAAACAGCAGCAATGCCAACAACGCCAGAGAAACCAGGATGATATATGACGGTTTACCAATTCGCTGTTTCATAATATCACCTCACCGCCGGTGAATATCATCAGCAACATTCTGACCAGTACTCCCGCAATAATCATAGTAGTGATCGTTTCAATCACTCCCTGGCGTTCCATCCAATTGGCAATCAGACCAGGGATAATATAACCGATAGATTGAAATTCCAGCGAAAAATCCGATGGCATATTGGGTGGATAGATTATAAACAGCTCCTTGGAAGCCCATCCCAGACAAAACCCAACAATAATAATCAATACGGTACGGCGGCGTCCGTACACAAACATGTAATTAGACAAGAACTTGACGATCAGGAACGTAAGCAGGGCGACAACGATGGTTCCTAATATCCTGAGGGGATGATGAATCATCAACGCCACATATCCGGGTACAACCATTCCGCCGGCGGCCAACCCAAGGGTTTCAGAGAAACCCAAACTTACAAGCAGTCCCAGACCGATGGCCTGCATAACTAAGCTAGATTCAGGCAATCATCCTCCCTTTACTAACAAAATGATTAACGATTTCTTCACCAAGCCCCACGATATTACCGATTCCGACCACCAAAGCGTTCTTTTCAGTGATTCCGGCGATAAAATTAAAAACCTGTTCGGCCGAATGACCGCCGAGGTCTTTTATATTAGCGGCGGGTAACCCGCAGTGGATAGCTTTATGCACCAAAGCGTGCGTATATTCTCCGCTTACAACAAAGAAATCAGCTTCCAAAGACGATGCTATAAATTCGCCCAGCTGCTCGGCCCGCTGAACCCTGTCGCGGCGGGAGTTCACTAACACGATAAGTTTCATACCGGGTTCACGATGGATATGCAGCATTTCCCAAATCGCCTTATAGCTTTCGGGGTCGTTGGCGGCGAATGCGTTGATAAATTCCAGTGATTTACCGTTTATCTGAATAGCATACTTATGTAAAACCCCCGGATCGGGCTGAATAGAATACATCCCACGTAAAGCCTCCTCCTTATCGACTCCAAAATGCCGACAAACGGCCAATGCCAAGGCTACATTGCTTTTATGTTCGAGGTAAGAGAACCCTCGCATGGTGTCGTTATCGACCGTTTCGGGATCGATATATTTTACCTCGGTATTCAATCGGGCGGCACGGCGTTTGATGATATCAAGATGATTATACTCAGTCGTATATACAACCCCTTTTCTGGGCAGCGAATTGCACAGAGATTCAGCCACGTCGGCTACTGTCGGTCCCATCACATCCAGATGGTCGGCGCGCGCGTTTGTGATAACACCGACCGTGGAATATATCATCTGACGTTCGGTGAGATATTGCAAATCGGGCTGAACCGCCATGCATTCTATGACAATATACTCGGCTTTTTGCGCGACCGCATCGCGGACGACTTTAAGCTGCTCGATTATATTGGCTTTGCCTACCCGATGAATGGGTCGTTCGATTCCATCGACGCTGATTGTTCTGGGTTTGGTTCCGGTTGTTTTTATAAATACCCGATTATCAGCCCCTTTCAGCCCCCCGCCTATAAGTCTGGTTACCGATGATTTTCCGCGGGTACCGTTTACGTGAATTCGATTAGGAATCCGATGAATATGATAATAATGCCTTCGGTACTCGAAGAGTCCGTACGCGATCAGGATACCCAACAATAAAAAAACGAGCCACATACTACAACTACCGCACGGCTCCTCTCAACCCTCAAGTTATAATATAAGACCTATCGAGAGAATTGCAAATGCTTTTATAAAATATTTTTTATGATGGTCTTATTTATCTTGAGACAAATCAAGCTCAAGATTAAAATGGTTGCCAATGCTTGCATCCGCTTGTTTGTCGCCGGTTGCAAATCCCCAGTTTGGACTTTTCAGGCGGCTGATGTCACGCCAGCGCATAGATTTATCAGGGCCGAAAAATCTCACGTTCGCCTGGTGATAAAGCATCAACGGTCTTTCCCCCGCTTTAGAACCTTGATTGATCTGGTAAACGATTACCATATCGGTATGAGGTTCGAGCCAATCGCTTTGCATAGTACCGGTGCCGGCGGGGACATCCGGTTCGACCAAGCTTGTCCGGATGGTCGCATTGTATCTGAACCGACCGCGCAAGGTTTGATTAGATTCGGCGCTTACCAAATCGGATGTTTCGAATTCGGATAGATTGGAGAAAATGCGCGTATCCGAATTGCCGGCAGAACTATCCGCAAACGTTTTTTTCGATATTGTAATTTCGGAGCCCGTTATTGACGAATTATCGATGGCCTTATTCGCCGGGACATTCGGCGTGATAGCCTCGATTTCGCTATTCGATTGATTCTTAACCGCCGAAACAATCGATATATTTTGACCGCCGCCGAAATAATAGCTCAAACCAACAGCCAACACAACCATCGCCGCCATACCGAAAATTATTATCCGCGTTCTATATCCGGTAAAGAACAAACGGCCACGCGATTTAAACGTTCTGGCCTCGCTTGTCGCTATTCGCGCCATGGTCCGCGCGGAGAAATTTTTCCAATATTGGCTTTCCGGAGGAGCCAGGTCTATTTTTCCGGCGAGATGGTTAAGTTTCTGAATGGCCTCATACTCCGTCAAGCACTGGGAGCATTCGCTGATATGTTCATCCAGCCAGCGACATTC
>JAAYTW010000101.1 GCA_012517955.1 Candidatus Zixiibacteriota bacterium
AAGCGGCAGCAAAACTTTTTCTATCGGCATAAATTCATCCTACCAGTTCAGCGAATCGCGCCGTCTTGGGACTAAAACGCTTACCCGATGGTTCCGCGCGGCTCTCGATATAAATCTCACCGCGGGATGGCGCGTGCTGTATAATTTCCAATACGATATCCAAACCAAAAGTTTCAGCTCGCAGGACCTGCGCCTTAACCGCGATTTGCATTGCTGGCAAGGAGAATTCGCCTGGGTCCCAACCGGCGCGCGGGCGGGTTATTATGTGCGCATTGCAATCAAGATGCATCCCGATATAAAAGTCGAACAAACAGGCGGTTCGTTAAGGGCTAATTCCCTTTATTAGCGGACGAACCTGTAATCAATAATCTAACCGAAAGTATTTTGTTTGATATTGACAGCGCCGACGCCGACTATTAGAATTGCCGATGTAAGGATAGAATGATGGGTTCAGATGGTAAAAACCGAGTTGTGGGATTGCTTCTGTGCGCCTGCGCCGCATTGATTGCTATAAGCCTTTTCACGCATAGTTTAAGTAACGATACCGCTTTGCTTCGTAATGCTTTCGCCGATGGCGGTTTTGACAGGTTGTTTTCTTCACCCATTCAAAACAAAGGTGGTATTTTCGGCCTGGTGATTGCCTATTTATTGTTAAGCATTTTCGGTTATCTTGCTTTCTTGATACCTATAGGTTTGGTCTATGTAGGCATCGCGGTTTTCGCATTAGGCGATATTCGAGACGTATTCCGGAGGTTGGTGGTGGCCGGCGCGGCTTTCTATTTAATTGGCGTGCTGTTTTCGTTATCGGGCGCGAATTCGCCATTTATGTCCCAGCATCCCGGTCTTGGCGGCGCGGTTGGCCATTATAGCGCCAAATTACTCCGAGGGCTTACCGGCTCCGTTGGATCGTACACTATAGTGATTTCGCTTCTGATAATCGGTTTCAGTCTGGTTGTACCGTCTTTATTCGGATTGATAGGCAGAGGTTTGGTCAGCGTTGCCGTGGCTCTTAAAGACAGTCTCTTCAAAGGCAAAAGCGCGAAACGCCGTAAAAAACCGACTGCCGCCGCCAGGTCAACCGATAAACAGCCATTCTGGCAAAAAATTTTCCCCGGCAAGAAAAAGGAAAAACCGGCCGAGGCTGTCCAGACATCTTTACCTATTGTCACTGAACCGACCCCCGCCGAATCTCCAACTGAACAAGACGATGAGCCGTTGATTAAAAAACTGAAAAAAACTCCGGCTATCAAAATTATTTCCGGCGGCGAAACCGGCTACAAATTCCCCGATATCGATTTATTGATGGACCCACCGACAAGCGAACCGGTAATAAGCCGCGGCGAACTACAAACGACCGCCGAAGCTCTAAAAGCGACCCTGGCCACTTTCGGTATCGAATTGGCCGACGCCGACATCGAAATTTACCCCGGCCCAATCATCACTCGTTTTGAATTCAAACCCGCGCCTGGAATAAAAATCGCTCAAATAGTAAACCTCGCCGACGATCTCGCTTTAGCCATGAAAGCCAAGCGCATCAGAATTATCGCGCCGATTCCGGGTAAATCCGCCGTCGGTGTCGAAATTCCCAATCGCGCCGGACAAACGGTTTATCTTAAAGAAATCATTACCTCCGATGAGTTCCAAAAGTCGAAATATATCCTGCCTTTGGCCATCGGTAAAACGATATCCGGCGGCCCGTTCGTAGTGGACTTGGCCAGCATGCCGCACCTTCTGATAGCGGGAGCCACCGGCAGCGGTAAGTCGGTTTGCCTTAACAGTATTATCACGAGTTTACTTTACCGCTTATCTCCTGAAATCGTCCGTTTTATTTTAATCGACCCCAAAATGCTCGAACTCTCGGTATATAACGATTTACCTCATTTGGAAAAACCGGTGGTTACGGATGTCAAATATGCCGAAAAAACCCTGGGTGAGGCGGTAATCGAAATGGAGGACCGCTATCGCCGACTGGCTAAAGTCTCCGTGCGCAATATCGCCGACTATAATAAAATCGCCGATGAGCCTTTGCCTTATGTAGTGGTCATTGTCGATGAGCTGGCTGATTTGATGATGAGCGGCTCCAACCGTATCGAAACCTTGATTACTAGATTGGCTCAGATGGCTCGTGCCGTGGGTATCCATCTCATTCTGGCGACTCAGCGGCCGTCGGTGGATGTTATCACCGGCCTTATTAAAGCCAACTTCTCCACTCGTATCGCTTTTCAGGTCGCCACCAAAGTCGATTCGCGCACGATTCTTGATATGAACGGCGCGGAAAAACTTCTTGGCAGAGGCGACCTTCTTTATATGAACCCGGCTTTCCCCGAACCGATTCGCGGTCACGGCGCGCTTATAACCGGAGAAGAAACCCAGCGTATTTGCAAATTCCTTGGCGAACAGGAATATGAACCTAAACGTATAAATACTTTCAAAGAAGGGCCGGAGGGCGGTCAACAGTACGACCCAATTGGCGACGCTCTTTTCAAAGAAGCGGCCGAATTGGTGATACGCCATAAACAAGGTTCTGTTTCGCTGTTGCAACGCCGGCTCGGAATCGGATATCAGAGAGCCGCCCGATTGATTGATCAACTTGAAGAAGCGGGAATAGTCGGGCCGTATGATGGTTCTAAAGCCCGTGAGGTGTTGGTGGATGAACAATATCTTATCCAGAAAGCCGGAAATGACGAGAAACAATAATCACTGTTATTTCTTTCCGGGTTTTGCGATTGCTATTTGCCTGTCGATAGCGTTCCTGATTGAACCGCTGTCGGCCGCCGATATGCCATCGCCGATAAAAAACCATTATCGCGACCGCGGCTCAGTCTATTGGAAAATAAAACAAGTGACTTATTCCCCGGTGTTCGAACATTCGGAAACCCTGGCCGTCGAGTTTTTTATCGAAAGACCGAATAAAATATATGCCGTTATGCCGGATAAGCGGCTCTTTTTCGATGGGGAAACAACCTGGGTATATTTGCCCGAAGATAAGCAAATCCAAAAAAGCATAAACGGCGATTTCTTTAATCCTTTCGACCTAATAGACAGCGCTCAAACCCGATTCCAGATACATTCCGTATCGCCCTCTCGACGAGAATTCGTGATGCTTTCTATTGATGAAATTATGGAACCAGACAGCCTGATGGTTCGTTACGATAGCGATGGCGGCCTTAAAGAAGCCGGCTATGTGGATACAAACGACAACAGAATTACGCTGCTTTTTATTAAAGAAAGCTTCAATAAAAAAATTCCGGCGGATATTTTCGCCGTAAAACCCCCAAAAGACGTTGAAATAATCAATCTCGACGAATAAAACTCAATAATCGGTAGTTAAAATGATTAAATTGAAATTTCCAATCGTCTTTATCGTTTGCCTTTTAGCTATTCCGGTTTCGGCCGAAAAATTCAGTTACACATTTTCCAATAAGGATACGCTGTCGTACGCCTTGTCCGCCGACAGCCGAGTCGATTTGAATAAACTCGGCGCGATTGCGGCCATTTTGCAAATATCCAATTTATCGCAGAACACCTACATCGTTGCCGACCTTACCCGCGAGGAGGCCGACAAATCCGGCGGTTGCCTGATTAAAGCGCTGTTTCGACAGGTCAGCCTGGTTATGATTAAAAACGACAGTGTTCACGCCAGCTCCGTCTCAAATTGGGGCGAAATCAAACCGGGCGCTATCCATCGCTTTTCAATGGCCGCCGATGGCAAAATCCAGCCGGTTCTATCTAAAAGCGGACAGCTGAAGGCCGACATGATAGCTCTCTGGCAGTTTATATTTCCAATATTCCCGGGCCGTTCTCTCGCCGAAAAGCACAACTGGGCCGACACCGTGAAATTTCCCTTTCAGATGACGGGAACCGCGCCGATAGAAGTCATATGTAAGATAAACTATACCTACGTCGGCAAAGATGGAAACGCCGACAAATTCGAATATTCCCTTCAGGGGGAATCGCCGCAGAATAAAAACCTTTACATTTCCGGCGTCGGCCATATCCGGTTTGATAACCGCAAAGGGCGACTTTTGGAAAACAGCTGCGATTTCGAGATGAGGGGTATGATTGACTTGACTACGATGGGATTACCCGCCGAATTGAATTCCAGCTTGCCGCTGTCTATCAAATCTAAGGCGATAGCCAAACTCCAAAATGCGAACTAAGACATATTATTTCCTTAACCTCGGTTGCCCCAAAAATCAGGTTGACGGCGATTACTTGCGCGCTGTGCTGAATGAAAACCGTTTCAGGGAAATCGACGTTCCTTCCGATGCCGATTTCATTATCGTAAATACCTGCGCCTTTATCAAACAGGCGCGGCTCGAATCGAAAGGGGAAATCGCGGAGCTGGCCGAACTCAAAAAAGAGAACGCTAAGATTATCGCCACCGGTTGTTATCCGGTTTTAGGAGATGTCCGCCGGGAAATTCCGCAGGTGGATGCGGCTTTCGCTTTCGACCGTCATCATGAATTGCTGTCCTATCTAACCGGCGGCAACAATTATTACTGGAATCGGGAACGACTCGACCGAATCAATCCTCAAACTGCCTTCGGATACGTTAAAATATCAGATGGTTGCGATAATCGTTGCAGCTATTGCGCGATTCCCGCTATCCGCGGAGCCTATCTAAGTATCGGCCCCGAAAAGATTGTCGCCGAGGTTGAATCGTTGGCCGAATATGGTGTAAAGGAAATTATACTTGTGGCGCAGGACAGCGCGATCTACGGGAACGACTTGAACCCCAAAATCGACTTGGCCGATTTATGCCGCCTGATTTCACCCGTGGACGGCATTGAATGGATAAGAATAATGTACGCGCACCCGGCGCATCTTGCTACCGATAAGCTTGAAAAAATTTTTTCTATCGATAAGGTATGCCGCTACTTGGATTTACCGATTCAACACATAAGTGATCAAATTTTGCGCAGTATGAACCGTCATTCATGTTCGCGTTCCATAAAAAACATAATAAATTTCTTGCGTAATTTTGATAATGAGTTATCTTTACGTACAACCTTGATGGTCGGATTTCCGGGCGAAAGCGATGACGATTTTAAGAAGCTGTTGGATTTTGTTGAAGAAACCCAATTCGATTTCGTCGGCGCCTTTTGCTATAGCCCCGAACCAAACACCGCGGCCGTTCTTATGGATCAACAAGTTGACCCGGAATTGGCCCAAGAAAGATACGAATTGTTGATTGATGTCGCCGAAAGATGTTCGGCGCAAAGAGCAAGCAAGATGATTGGCAAAAAACAAAAGATGTTGATAGATGGGTTGGCGGCGGATAATGTTTCTTATTTCGAAGCGAGATCTTTTCGGCAGGCTCCTGAAATCGACGGCTGTTATCATATACCGGTCGTTGCGGGTGTAAAGCCGGGGATGCTTGTCGAAGTATTAACCACCGATGTAGACCAGGGGGTGATTTGAAATGACTGAAAACGCTAAAGCGACCCAGCGAATCCGCGCTTTTTTTGGACGTTTGTTCATCGTGTTGCTTATTGTTTTGGCTGGTCTCGAATTTCTTTACATCAAACAGCTCGCCGATACCTCGCGCCGACGCGAACAATTGCTGGAACAACAAGCGGCCGAAATCAAAAAACTCAAAGATAAGTTGCGCATTATCAACGCTATCGAAGAACATCAAAAAGGGCTTACCGCCGGCGAAGTCAATCAACTCGCCGAGGTTATTTATCAGGAAAGCCAGAAATATGTTTTCGATCCGCTTTTAATAATGGCTCTGATAATTACCGAAAGCTCGTTTAATAAAAACCAGGTCTCCGATTATGGCGCGCAGGGTTTGATGCAGATACTGCCGTCCACCGCAGGCTCGGTCGCCCGACGCTTGGGAATTCCGCGGTTGAATGAGTTTGACCTGTATAATCCGGCCCTCAACGTAAAATTGGGAATCGCCTATTTATTTGAGTTGATTTTTAAGTTCAAAAGCCTTAAACAGGGAGTTATGGCGTATAATATGGGCGAATCGACTATTGAGGAATACAACCGTTACCATGCCGAACCGCCCGCCGGATTTTACAACAAGGTGGTCAGCAATTACCGGATGCTTAAAGACAAGTATGGCGAAACCGCTGATTAGCGGTCGTTCGGCTGTTCTACTGGCCGCGATATTGTTAATGACCGCGGCCCG
>JAAYTW010000102.1 GCA_012517955.1 Candidatus Zixiibacteriota bacterium
CTTGTACCATCTAATAACATTATATTTGGGGATAATTTAATATCGTGGATATCCTTTTTAAAAAGATTTATTATATTTTCTACTAAGTAATCTATATTTATATCTCTTTCGGTAGGCAATATTCTATAACTAATTGTAATCACACCGTTTTCATAAATTTTTAGCATAGGATAGAGCCTGATTAGAAGTCCATCTAAATTTAGAAGAAAAATGTCTAACACTCCTCTAATATAAACAAGATTACCTATGACAAAGTCGCTATAAATTTCTTTTTCATATTCATACATCAATGAAGCTTGATAAATACCTTCTGCAATATAATCATCAGGTTTATCTTTGCAATTTAGATTCAGGCTAAAACCGCTTTTATCATTTTTTGATATAACCTCACAAGATACTATTGCCCCATTTTGCTTCCAATAAGCCATTCCATCCGTATGATAAACAGCCCGACATAAACCACTCTCAACTATTTTTTCGGCTACAACGCGTAAATCAGGAAGCCCGAATAGATGAGTGGTCGTATTATGCCAAACATTCCACTCCTTTAATTTCATTTCTTTCCTATTATTCAAATACCTTTTGCATTGAATTATTTTTCTACACCTTCAGCCCCGCCAGCTTGAATGTCACCCGCACAAGCGCCCCGCCGCCCACGTTGTCCTCGATTTCGATGGTGCCGTCATGCTCCAATACGATTTTGCGGGCCATTATCAGGCTCAGCCCGTTGCCATCGGCTTTGGTGGTAAAAAACGGCGCGAATAGATTTATTTTCGCCAGATCCGAAAAGCCCGGCCCCGAATCGGCTATCTCGATAACCGCGAATCCGCGCACAATCGATACTCGGAAATCGACTCTACCCCCAGGCCCGGAGGCCTCGAACGCGTTTTCCAGAATAATATCGAATGCTCTTTTCAGATACTTCTTATCGCCATTGATTAAAACGTTCGGCGTGGCTAAGTGAATCGCCATCGCGCCGGATTGGATTTCTTTGTCGTATTCGTTTTGCATTTCGCGAATAAGGTCGCCCAAATCCATCGGCGCAATATTAACCGAAGAGAACCCCGTCAATTCCCCGAAAGTGGCTGCCAATCGATTAAGTTGGTTGGCCTCACTAGCGATACTCTGATAAATCGGTTCGATATTCCGATCGTTAAGGTTACGAAGAAGCGACAGGTTTTTATTTATCGAATCCAAGGGCAGAGTCAATCGCGGCACCATTTTTTGCGCCATCTGCGCCAGAATCCCCATCCGCTCGTGGTCGATTATCACCTGCTTTCGGTCTTTGAGCGCCGCCGCCATCGAATTGAATTCCTTAGCAAGATTACCCAATTCATCTTTTTCGATGATTTCAACCGACACCGAAAGCTCGCCGCCGGCCACCCGCGAAAAACCCTCGCTGAGATATTCAATCTGCTTGAGCGCTTTGCCCACAAATCCCCAGATTAACGTAACCGCGAGGGCGATTCCAAATACGGCGAACAACGCATATGTGCGAGTAAGATTATTGATAATGGTTTCGATATCGGTCACCCCGATACCGATAAGTATATCGGCAACCTTGGCGCCGGAGATATCGTTTAAAGGAAACGAGGCAAATCTGAAGGAGCGTCCACTCAATCTGTTTGACTGGATTACATCGTTCGGCAAAAATAAAATGTTTTGATCGATATTCCCTTGAACAGTGCTCCCTTTAGTGACTCCTTCGCAAATCAACACCAGTTCCGCCGCCGATATCCCTTTTAATGCGTTCAGTTGATTCTCGTTTATGATAGTCCCGATTTCCACAGCGCCGACCACTCGATTTCTGAACCAGACAGGCGTCGCCGCCAATATAAGTGCCTCGGACCTCCCTTTTATTTCGCGCACGCCGAGAGTATGAACCTCTTGACCGCGAACGGCGAATTTTATAAGAGAATCAGAGATTGCCGAGAAACCGAGAATTGTCGGTTCATGTCCCTGCGCCAAAACCGTCCCCGCCGGATCGGTAACCACCAGATAATCAAGATTCACCAGCGTCATCTGCTTGACAATCGATTCTATCATTGATGTTTGATCGAAAAAACCAAGCTGGTCGGCTTGAAGCAGGCAGGATGAGACAACCTCGCCGGTGGCCAACGCCCGGGCTTGGGCCAGAAGTTCGACTCCCGTTTGCTCGAAATATCCCGATATGCCGGTGAACGCGTTCGTCAACCGCTGCTGGGCCAGCCCTTCTTTTTGAAGCGGCGCCACGAAAAACAGGATAGCGATCATGGCGATAAACGGCATCGCGGATGCCAACAGGATTATCATCAGGGTCTTTTTACGCATGTTCTTCCGCTACTTAGTCGTTTCGTTCAAAAGTTCGCGTTTCCATATATCAGCTCGAAATGTTAAATACTATAGGCCATAGAGAAAAATCATTCAAGAAATTTTATAGAGAAAAGTAAATTCTTGAAACCGCTTTAATTTTGGATATCAATTGTGTAGAAACGCGTAGGGGTAAGACATGCCTTACGCCTATCGAACGTAATATCAATTCATTTATGGCAGCGATTATTGCAAATATAGCTTCAGTCAAGAAATGTTATGTCGGGTCTTGCCCGCAATGGTGTGATCCGAAATATACTTACTTAACGGTCGGGTCACATCCGCCAACCGCCGTACTAAGACCCGACCGAACCAACAACTGTAAACGCACAGGGGTAAGGCATGTCTTACCCCTACGAACGTAAAATCAATTCATTTGTTTGAAGCGATTTCTACAAATCGAGCTTCAACCACCTGAAAGTATACCATCCGGATGTCGGCGTGCCGTTCACATTGGCATAATAGCTTGAAATCTGCATCTTGTAGATATTAGCGCCGACTCGGACCAAATACACATGTCCTTTTGATGTCAACTGGTGGGTATTTTCGTTGTAATCGTACCATTCCGTGAATGCCGAACCTGCCGCATCCTGGAAATACGCGGTCGGTTGAGTTTCGGCTTGCGCAATATTATCGAAATCGGTACGAGGGTTTCCTAAACTATCGGTATTCAGATACGCCGCCGCTTGTCCAATGCCGAACATACTCGAATTCAAATGAATATCGTATGCGGCAATTGCGAAGTCCCAGTCGAGCGAATTTTGCGGATTCGCAGGAACAACCACTCTTCCCGAAGAAAAATCGTAATAGGCCGTATCGATGCCTACCATAATCGTATCGGTTGTTCCAGAGCCCGAAATATCGGTACCGCTGGCCGCGTATACATATCGGATTATGATGTTGCCCATATTCGGAGGCATGCCGCCGCCATAAAGGCCGCTGACCGTAAACTTGACATATTTCCCTTCAGCGTCCTTAAGGGTGTATACATATTCAGTGAGGTCTATTGTATGATGTATCGGGTCATAGGTGAACCACTCGCCAACCGCATACGCGTATGAATCGGATATCCAGTCGCGGTCTCTGATACCAGTTGTATCGGTCACGCCATTAAAATTAATCGAATCGGGCGAATGGGCCATGGCTAAATTGGCAACCCTCACATTTTTTATTCCTGAAATCCCGCTATTTGTTTTAACTACGGTACGCCTAAAAGCAATATCCCAAGATGTATCAGTTAAAGCCTCGGAATCAGTTATCGATATTGTGTCTTTTTTGCCGAAGCTGAAGTATTTAAATGAAGAGTACGAGCTGCCATCAACTGTCGAACGCCAGTAGGTTCCGGACGTGTCGTTTACCCATACAGTTGTGCTGTCATTCGCAGTTGGATTTGGATTCGTCGTCTTCTTGTCGGAACATCCCACGATTGCCGCGATTATGGCTAAGGCCAAAATCGGAATTATCTTTTTCATATCTATTTACTCCTTCCGATTCTATATGTTAGTGAAATCGAATAATTTCTTGCCGGCCAATAAAAATAATTGGCGTTTACGTTATCGGTTATATTGTCAACTTTAGCTAACAAATCGAGATTGCCTTTGACTTTCTTGCTGATACTAGCGCTTAGCACTATCCTCGATGGCGCGTACAAATCCGACACCCGGTCCGGCGTATCGACCCGCAGAGTCCAGAGCTTGCGCGAATGCCAGCTTCCCCAGAGATTGACCCCCGCGTTCCAGCGCTTGATATCATAAGTGGTACTGAATTTTATCGTGTTGCGCGGGCGATTAATCAAGTCCACCTGTTCCGACAGGTTTTTGGGAATCAGATACGTATACGAGAATGACAATCCCCACGAATCGACCACTCTGATTTCGGTTTCCCATTCGAGTCCCTCGGTTCTGGCTTTAAAAATATTATCATAAAAATAAATGCCGAGAGGATAATTGGGATCGACCGAATCGCTGGGAACGAAATCGATAAGATTCTTCAATTCGTTTCTAAAATACGAAATTCTATGCATCGCTTTGCGTTTATAATTTATCTCGGCCGTAAGCGAATAGTTCAGGCTTGTTTCTGGATCGAGTCGATCGCCGCCGCCGTACACGATATATCCGGCCGCCCGATGGTCGAATTCGAAATACAGTTCCTTAATTGAGGGGGCTCGAAACCCCTTACCGATTGAACCGCGAAGCGTAAACAAATCGACCGGATTCCACATCGCATTCAAACTGGGATTATAATGATTCCCATAAGTCTGATGGTTTTCCCAGCGGATACCGGGCAAAAACGTAAACGATTTACCCCATTGTAATTCAATCTGTGTGTACATATCGCCATGATAGATTCGCTTATCGCCCACTGCCAGTTGCGCCGATTTCAGGCGTTCGGTCACATAATCGCCGCCAAAAGTAACAGTCAGCCATCGCCGTATTTTACGATTGTAGGAAAGGGAAAGCTCGCCGATATCGTCGATACTCTTCGACAGGTCGCTTAAGTAATTTGTACGGGTATACTTCTCCCACTTATGGTCATAATATGAACCATGCGCCCCCATGGTCAGTTCGGCGTCTTCATCCATCTTCCACTTGGAATAGAGCGCGAGATCGTAACGGTAATTATGTTCGTAGTCATCAAAATTATACGCCGTATCCTGCCCGCCGGAGCCTTGCGCGATTAACTGTTCTACCCATTGTTTGCGTTCGGCCATGAACCCGATTTTCGACTCAAGCTTCCAGTCGGGATTTAAATTATAGGTAGTTTTGTTTTCGATATTAAATCGATTGATATTTTCCAGCCCTTCGGTGTTATCTGTCGATTTATCGAGGTCGAAACCGTCGGTATGTTCGTATTTGGCGTTCAATGAAGTTGGATTATTCAAGATAAACGAATTCAGCCCGCCCCGGAAATCATAGCTGTTAAAGCTTCCATACTGACTGCCAAAAGTAAAATCGGTGTTTCGCGCCGGATCGCCGGTGATAATATTAACGACTCCGCCCATAGCCTCCGAACCATACAGGGTTGAACCAGCGCCCTTCACTATTTCGATTTGTTTGACATTGCTAAGGGACAGCTGTCCCAGATCGAGCGAACCTCTAACTCGACCGATTACCCGGTTGCCATCCACCAGTACCAGCACCCGCGATGGGTCGACGCCTCGCAGACTGATACCCCGTCCGGACAAATCATCCGAGATATCCACCCCTATATGCGAATCGAGCGCTTTATCGACCGTCACCGCGCCCGATTTCCGAAAATCATCGGCGGTGATAAGTTCGGTGGTCACGGGGACATCCTTGAGCATATACTTGCGCCGGGTGGCGGTCACCACCATATCTTCCATTTTCCAGGATGACTGTTCCAAATAAATTTCGATATCATTTCGGGGGAATTGCGACAGTTCGATAATTTTATCTTTATAACCGATTAAATGTACTTTGAGCGTTATGGGGAATATCTCGGATGGAACGTTGCCGATAACGAAATAGCCGTCGCTATTGGCGGAAGCGCCGAACGGCGATTTATCAATCGCCACGCTGGCGCCCGGCAATGATTCCTTGGTTTGCGAATCGCGGACGATACCGCTTAAAGTTGACCCTATAGCGACTGCGGTGTTGGTTAATAATATCCCGAAAACAAGATACAAATTCCGATTAACGCGCAAATTACTTCCACTCCCGACTTGCCAAAATCGCTTATAGCTTATAAACTATCAAAAGCGCACCCGGTTCCATATATTTGATAATTTTATCCAGAAAAGATTGCGGCAAGCATCAGCCGTCAATTCTGATTGCTCATGATAATTAAATGTCAGCCGCTTCTTTAAATGCTGATAGCGTCTTTTCCAAA
>JAAYTW010000103.1 GCA_012517955.1 Candidatus Zixiibacteriota bacterium
ATGTATGTAAGTTATTTTATGAACGGTTCCTGGCAAGAGGAAATTCGCCTTAACAATAACATCAATTTCCGGCTCAACGAACCATATCCCGGCGAACCGTATGCCTATACCTCTGGTCCTACGTTCACTCCTGATGGCGCCAAAATGTATTTTACCTACTACGGTTTTCCCGGAGGCGAACCCGGCGCTAATCTTATGTATTCCGAACTAATCCAATCCACTCCTTCCAATGACGTCAATCTACCATCCTTTTTTAATCTCAACGCTTACCCCAACCCCTTCAACTCGCAAACCTTAATTGAAATAAGAGGCAGCTATGAAAGAATCTCAAATATATCGATATATAACCTAACCGGTCAATTGGTTAGAACGTTACCCGCCTCTCCGAAAGTTGTCTGGGATGGTCGCGATTCCGATGGTAATAATCTGGTCTCCGGAATATATTTTGTCAAAGCAACATCTGCTAATAATACACAAAACTTAAAAATTACCCTTATCCGATAGTTTTCCTCGTCCTATTTCCATTATATTTTTATCAGCCTTCCCTCCCCTCTAACTTAAAGCAATATAGATTATTGTCGATAATATTATCAGCATAGAAATTTTGATAGGCTAACAAAAACTGGGAGCCGATATGATAATATGTCCAAATTGTGGTGCCGAAAACCTTTTTGATGGCGCCACCCAATGTAAAAAATGCCTGTCTCAACTTCCGGCCGCGGCGCCGGCACAGACCGTTCATGGCGATAAAACAACCTTCGCGACGACCGCCGCTAATAGTGAAAATTCCGTCGCCGAAACCGCCTCAGGGATAGCTAAAAATTCCGATTTTGAAATTCAGGAAGTGCAATTCGATTCCGGCCCTTCTGATGTCACTATGGGACAACCTGAAGAGCATGGCCTGACTCCCCGGATTCAGCCGGATGAACCAGCCGTTCCGGAGACCATTGAAAAAGAGATGACTCTCTATCGCGATGATGAGTTGCAGGTGCGGATGGAGCAAACCGAGCAAGGTCCCGCAATCACTTTAACCAATCGCGCCGATTTCCGGGAGCCTGATTCCGACAATATCCAGCAATCGGAAACCATTATCCCCGCCCTAAATGAAAAAGACCTGCTTCCCCTAAACTCTGAAGAACAACACACGGTCACCAAAAAAATCGTGCTTAACCCCAATTTGGACAAATCATACGCTACCATAAAATCATCCCCCATACCGGATCAACCGCCATCGTCTGAATCTAAACCGACGACCAAACAAGATTATCCCGAAAAACGCCCCGATATTAAACCCGACAAACGAACTTCAGAACTAATCGATAAAATCAGCGGTGAACAATTCCGTCCCAAATCCGTGATTTACTTCAAAAATAACTCTATAAAGCTCAGCGGTATACATCTCGCTAAAGGTGAAATTATCAACATTAACGGCAAGGAATACGAGCTTAAAGAACAGACGGCCGCCAAATGGCCGCTTTACGCCGGTATTACCGCTGGCGTCCTGTTCCTTATGATGCTTGTTATATATATAGTCGGGGGCCTATCGACCTCAACCGGGCAGATCGTAGGCGTTATCAAAGACCCGAGCACAGGCCAGCTTATCACCGGCGCCACCGTAACTATCAAAGAATTGAATAAGAGCGCGCAAATCAATCCCTCCGGATTCTTCATATTCGATAATATCCCTGAAGGTATTTACACAATCGAGGCCCAACCCGCAGGATATGCTCCGATTTCGGATAGATTGACAGTGATAAAAAACCTTACCAGCGCCGCCAGTTTTTCGCTCGATATACCCGACATAATCCCGCCCAAAGAAAATATCATGACACAGGATATCCCCGAAACGAACGTTCAAACCGAAACTGTAACCGGCCTGGTCAGAGTGGCTGTATCGCCGCGAGACGCTCGCGTTTTCATGGATGGTAAATACATTGGGCAGGGAAATCAGAATTTCAGAGCTTCCCCGGGAAGCCATCGTTTGGTGATAAAAGCCAACGGCTATGAAGATAAAATCGAGGATATCGAACTTGGCGAAAATTCAACCAAAACCATAAGTTTCACCCTTAACAAAAAGCCAATCGATCCGTCCCAAATCAAGAAAACATCCTTGCAGCTGGCACAAGATTTGGAACTATCCGGCAAGTTCAGCGAGGCTTTACAAAAGTATTCCGAAATATTGAAAAACGAACCTAACAATATCGATTGCCTCTTTGGTCAGGCGCGATGCTTTTTAGCCAAAGGCGACAACGGACAGGCCCTCACCAGCTACCTTCAAGCCGCGCGCGCCGCCGGCGATAAGGGCGATATCGCCACTCAACTGGAGGCTTTATCGGGAGTGCTTGAAATCAATCCCAATTATCTCACCGCACTGTATAGCCGCGGTTCGATATTTTTAAGCCAAGGGAATTATCAACAGGCCGCTCAGGATTTCAGTAAAGTTATAGAAATCGACTCGCGCCACTTAAACGCCCATTATAAACTTGCCGAAGCCTTCTATAAATCAAAAGATTACGCCGCCGCCCTTCAAACCTACGAAAAGACGGCCAAGCTGAATTTCACCGACCCCAAACCGATAGCTTATATCGCCGAAACCTACCTGGCAATGGGCGATTTGAAAAACGTTAAGAAATACTACGAAAAATTCGAAAAAAGCGCCGACGCCGCCACTCGTAACCGGTTCAACTCCGATCCTGAATGGCAACGGGTGAAAGCGGCGATTGGTAAATAAATCACCGTTATTACGATAAATATCCGCGGAAATCTTATGTAGGTTTCCGCTTTTTATTTCTATTTTGTTCTTCTCAAACCACGGGGATTGGTGTAAATTAACGCGATGCAAGAACGGCCTGATTCCGAACATACATCGGTCGCCAAAGCGGATAGATTATCGCGTCTACAACAAATCCTTTTAATCGTCTTTTTGTTTGTTTATCCATCGATTCAGTTTATTTTAAATTACCTAAATCCTCCCGATTTGAGTCAAATTCAATCTCGTATCCTCGAATTATATCTGCCGTCGCTTCTGCTTCAGATATTAGTCTATGCCGTTATCGCCCTAGCGTTATTCCGCGATAACGAACCGTTGGCCACCCTGGGTCTTCGCCGCCGCGATTTCAGCCCTACCAATATAGGAATCGGCGTGGCGTTTCTCATAGTCGCGGTCATTGTGCTGAATATCCTATCACGCACCATGATATACTTTGGTATGACTCCCCAGTCGGATATTTCGTATCTGATGCCGAAAACGACTTTAGAACGAATTTTCTGGATAATATTGGCCGCCAGCGCCGGTATCTCCGAGGAAATTTGCTTCAGGGGGTTCGTGATTACCCGTCTGGGCCGTCTTACCGGTTCGGTCTGGCCCGGCGCGATTATCGGGGCAATAGCTTTCGGGGCAAGCCATAGCTATCAAGGAATCGGAGGAATTGTCCTAATCGGCCTGTATGGCTTCATGTTTTCTCTGTTGTTTTTGGCTCGCGGTACATTGGCTCCTTGTATTGTGGCGCATGCCCTTCAAGATATGATTGCCCTTTTCGGCTATTGACAAAAGCACTCACCACTCCCTTAAAGTCATACTCGTGATATTATTCGACAACACGAGCATGATACGGTCCGGCCGTCTGGTGAAAAAAAACCATTTCGATTCATCCCCTAACGATTTTCCATAAAATAAAAAAGCCGGGCGGTGAACCCGGCCTAATAATATCGCTGCATCACTTAAGATTATTTCAGTAAAACCATTTTTTGAGTTTCGCTTTTATCGTTGATGCTGAGAGAATAGAAATAAATCCCCGATGATACCTGATTGCCGTTGGCATCGGTACCATCCCAAATGGCCGTGTAGATTCCGGCGTCGTAATTGCCGTTTACCAGGTTTCTTACCCGACGGCCGAGCAAATCGAAAATATCTAAAGATACGCGCCCTTTATCGGCCAAAGTGAATCTAATTTCGGTTCGGGCATTGAATGGATTGGGATAATTCTGCGCCAGTTCGAACGTCTGCGGGGAGGTCGCTTGCTGGTCGATATCGCCCCACTGATAAGATATCCCGCCGTTAACTATCACGGGAGTAAACATCGTTGTGCCGCCCAAAAGCGAGAAAAATGGGGCGCCGTGAGTTGAATCGGTATATGGCGATAATGTCACAAATTGGTTTAAAGCTCCCGTATGGATTACCATCCTGATAAGCATAATCTGAAGTCTTTGACCGATCGTATGTATAATCGGATTATCATCGCCGCCAGTATCATGATTCCCATGAATCCACATCCAGTGGTGCTCGAGGTCGATTGTATCGGTAATTTCATCCCAGTGCAATAACGGCCCAAAATAATAAGCGCCGCCGGGGTTTATTTTGTTGTCGGAGGAATACCAGCGTAAAGGCAGATTAAGACTGGCCACCGAATCGTCCGTAACGGCATATACCGGCACCATCACCGATGGCGCCCCCTGCGGAACGGTAACTGTCCCGATAATGATACTGTCCGGCGCTCCATGGTCCTGCGCTAACGCGCTGACCGAAAATGCCGCTATAATCATGCTACAAACTATTAACGCCTTTTTCATATTTCCTCCGGGGTCAATACCCTATTTAGACCCTTCGAATCGGCGAATACCCTCACCGGCAATATACTATACGCTCCTTGTAAATATACAATAAAAGTA
>JAAYTW010000104.1 GCA_012517955.1 Candidatus Zixiibacteriota bacterium
GATGGTTCATTATACAATGTTGAAGGGCAAGTCGATCCTGAAGCCCGCTCGATAAATACGAAACCTTCAATAAGTGAAGAACAAGCCAAGCAAATTGCTATAAACGATTCTCTAAACGCCGGTAAACCAGCCGAGATAAAAGAGATGGAATTGTTAATTGGAAGATTTAAGGGTGAAATCAAGCTTGCTTGGACTTTTTATTTGACCAATAGTTTGTCTTGGCATTATGCCATAGATGCTCATACCGGCGAGATTTTGGTGCATGCGCCGGGTTTTCGTAAATAGAATTTATTCTTTTGCGCCGTGTTATTATCGTCCGCTTGGATATCATTACCAAATTAAAGGCGACCCGTCGGGGCGGGGCGCCTTTATCGCAAATAATAATTAATCCGTCGGGTCAGGCGACCCGCCGGCACCCGAATGTTGTTGGTGATGCGAATTGCAATGGCGAATGCCGGGGATCCGATATTACTTACTTAGTCGCGGCGCTTAAAGGTTCCGAATCTGCGAAGCCTAATTGTATATGCACCGATCTTAATCATTCTCACATCGCGTTTTGGGTATCAGCTGAATATAACGGAGATTGTTTAATCATGGGTTCTGATGTTACCTACGCAGTTAGATATTTTAAGGGGTTAGGTCCCGCCCCCGAACCTTGTAGCAGTTTTAATCCAAATTGCCCGTAACCTTTAAAAGGAGAATAATATGTCAATAAAAATCATTTGCCGAAATTTTAAAAGAGGAATTTGGGGCCGGATTATGGCCATAACTCTATCTATATTTTTTTCTGCCATCCACTTGTATGCGAACTGCTATGCTAACGCTCCCGAAGATTCCGTTTCAAAGCGTATCGATTATATCAGAAAAACCATTATTGGCAGATATGGTTTGCGATTTGAACTCGATAAAAATGGAATACCAATTTCCATTACCGGCGATTTGTATAAGGGCGCCAAATCATCAGATCCCATAGAGCAAGCATATCAGTTTTTTGATTTTAATCGCGATATTTTTCCTATAAAGGATGCAAAAACCGAGCTTCGCGTAATGCAACATATCGGCGGTGATGAGTCTTTTGGGCCTACAGTAAAGCTGGCCTGGAGCGTTAATGGAATAATAGTAGATGGATCCGAAATTATCCTCAATTATTCGCGCGACAATAAATTATATAGTTACTATGGTAGATTTTTTCCTGAGGCGCTTGCGATAAATACTGACCCCGTAATAAGCCAAAATGAAGCCGAGCAAACAGCATTAAGGGACTCTATTGTAACCGCCACTCAGGACCTTAACGACACGGCGGCTTCAATTCATTTGGCAACATTGATTATTGCCCGTTTTGATGGTAAAATGATTCTTACATGGTACGTGTCCGTGATAAAAGGCGTTGGTAATTCATGGGGATTTTGGATCGACGCTCAGACTGGCAGAATTTTAAAGTCGGGATCTCTGATTATAAATTAATTTAGAATTCAAGGCGGGAATCGAAGGATTATCCCGCCTGTTTTTTTCTGAGTGTCCGTCAACA